>CAZQUK010000254.1:0-5422 GCA_964596435.1 uncultured Oligoflexia bacterium | reverse complement strand
AAAAGCCTGCAGAATACTTCTTGAACAATCTGGTTTTAATTTTTCTAAACGCAAAATTACAATAAGTACTTCCGGAATTGTACCCGGAATTATGCGTCTCATTAAAGAAAATATAGATGTTTCGTTAGCTGTATCACTAAATGCAACGGAAAATAAAACACGCTCCGAGCTTATGCCAATTAATAAAAAATGGAATATTGCCAAGTTGCTTGAGGCATGTAGAAAGTATCCTCAAAATTTTCAGCGTAAAGTTACTTACGAGTATGTGCTTCTTAAGGGCATTAATGATACATCTGACGATGCCAAACGCCTTGTTGAATTAATGCGTGGGCATGAGTGTAAAATAAATATTATTGTATATAATGAATCACCTGGACTGGAGTTTAAGAAACCCGAAATGAATGATGTGTATAAATTCCAGAACTATTTGCACAAAAGCGGGCTAAGAACTATTTTAAGGGCCTCAAAAGGTCGCGACATTTCAGCAGCATGCGGGCAACTTAAGGGACAGACAGAAAGTTATTAATTGTAGGTTATAAAAAAACAATGCTAATTGATTATCATTTACATCTTGAAAAAGGTCCTTTTAGTTTGGATTGGTTTGAAAAATTTTATAATCAAGGCCTTAAGTGTGGCGTCAAAGAGTTTGGAATTTCTGAACATGCGTGCAGATTTAGAGAGTTTGAAAATATTTATGAAGGAAAACCCGCAGGCAAGAAGTGGTTTTCTTCTTCTTTTACTGAATACAGATCATTTATCAAAGAACTAAAAAACAAGTACCCCATCAAATTTGGAATTGAAATGGATTACTTTCCCGATAAAGAAAAAGAAATATTTCAAGCCATAAAAAATAGCGATTTTGATTATGTGCTTGGTTCTGTTCATTGGTTGGATGGCGTTTGGGGGGTTGACAGGGATGCAAGCGACATAAGATGGAAGCAAGATTATGATACTATTGCAAAAAAATATTTTGAAGTGGTAAATATGGCAGTAAAAAGCCAGCTTTTTAATATAATGGCCCATATTGATCTTATTAAGATTTGGGGTTTTATTCCAAATGAGCTGATTTTTAAACACTTCAAAAAAACGGCTAAACTCCTAAAAGAAAATGGACTGTGTGTTGAAATAAATACGGCCGGTTTAAGACGGCCAGTGCGTGAAATATACCCATCTAGAAGTATTCTTGAAGAATTATCCTTACAGGATATTTCCGTAACCTTTGGCTCTGATGCCCATGTGCCAGAAGAATCCGGAAAAGATTTAGCTGATGCCTATGCGTTAGCTAAATCTTTGGGTTTAAAAAAATATTGTACCTTCCAGCGTGGCGCGGCTAAATATAATCTTATAACGTAGAATTAAGGGTGCAAAATTTTATATGTGTTCTAGTTTGTGGTGCCCATTACAAAGGAGTCTCAGGTTAGAAAGTACGTTTGTACCACCATTTTTTACGGTTTTTATGTGGTGAACATCTAACCAGCGTTTGTCCCCGCATCTTTTTCCGTTTTGATCCGTGTGTGTGCACTGGTTTTGATCGCGCACAATTATTGCGTGTTTGATGTGAGCTGAAATATTAATTCGCACTTTACCTGTACTTAGTACAGGCGATGGATGGTTTTTTTGGTCAGGTGTTTGATCGTGTGTTGATGCGGGTTTGGAAAAGTGGCCTGATTCTTGAGCGGATTTTTGTATGAGCGATTGCTTATGGCCTTTATCAAGTTTGCGTCCGTGGTTTTTTGCAAAAGCTTTTTTGTGGGTTTCGTTACTTTGGTTTTCCATGCGCTTAAGTTCAATTTTTTCGTTTCTTACTTTAGCGCGTTTTGCCTTCTCAATAGGATCATGCTTTTCAAGATATAACATTACCATTTCTTCAAACACTTCATCAAGTCCCGCAGTATGGCGCTTTTTTTGCGACACAATGTCTTTTACTTTTTTAAACTTTTCATACACACTTTTTTCCACCCCAAAACTCACACTTAGGCGACGTTCGGTTTTATACATTACGCGCTCAGGGGTTGTTAATTTTGGATTGGCTTTTGCAATTTCTTTTTCAAGTTTTTGTTGGGGCAAGATTTTTGCCATTGTTAACCACTCGGTTTTATTTTGTGGGGTTATAACAGGTGTGATTTTTCTGGCTTTAGTTAGTGTAATTTCACCATTATTAATTGCCTGCTTGAGTTCAGGAACTGTTATGGATTTTCTTGATACTGTAATAAAATTATATGCCGTGGCTTCTGATAAACCAAGATAGCACGTTACGTATTCAAAAAGACTTTTATAGGCATAGTGTCTGTAAACTTTATTTTGATCTACTTTAATAATAATATCAATAAGCGCATAAAAAAATATGCATAGAGGCGCGGGCAATTTATGCGTAAATACGTTTAAAAAAAGGCTCTAATTACGCCTGGGCCACACTTAAAACGAGCCACAAAAAATCAAATCACAAAAAATATTTTGAGATAATACTCTGTCAATATAAAAATAATTTTATCAGTTAAAAAAACGCAGGTCATTGTGTCTTTATTAATAAAATTTCAAACCCAATAAAAAAATATCTAGGTATTGAGCTTGAATGTCTAAATTCCGGACCCCGTAAACTAAAACCTATGTGTAAACCCCGCGCACGATCTTGCGTGCAATACACTCGATCCACCCGGCGCCTGTACATTACCCCGGCGCACATAAACCCGGCGCCTGTATATTACCCCGGCACAAATCCATCACATCACCCGCACGCAAACCCTAAATAATCCCCGTAAACTGATATCTTAACCTGAACCTATTCGGATTTCCTGCAACATCTTTTGGAATGTTATCTGTAAAGACAATGACTTTTGGCCTGAGCTCTTCGGGGAGCTTTCCTTCAATAAATTTTTTAATCTGAGTTTCTGATACCTTGGCTTTTTCGGCTTTTACAACGGCACACGCAAGAACAAGATGTCCGCGTCTGTCCTCAAGTATAAAACCTGCGGATTCACTAACCTGTCTAACAAGATTTAACACCTCATCAAGTGGACCTGGAAATATTTTTGCCCCTTCTTTTGTAGTAATCATATCTGATTTTCTGCCAAGATATCTGAAATGCATTTCATCTTGATCGCCATTAACTTCAACAATATCGCCCGTATATAACCACGTGCCGCGTAATGTGTCCCTTGTCATTTTATCTGAAATTTCTTTTTTCTTACTAAAATACTTTTTCATAACGGTTGGGCCCATAATGGCAAGTTGACCTATTTTCTTACCCTTACTTTCGATTGGATCTCCGTTTTGGTCTAGAATTTTGTATTTTATTCCAGCAAGGGCGCGGCCAATGTAATCGTTCTCTTCGCGGGTGTCTTCTGTATCGTGTTGTGTAATGGACCATCCGTTTTCGGTTTGACCGTAGCTGTGAATAACTTTTTTATTCAGTTTTTCAAAACGTGCCTTAATTTTTTTTGGCAAAAGCCCATGACTGACTGTCAGCGTTTTTACATATGGAAGTTTGCCGTCTTCAGCTTCGCAGGTTTGTAGAAGTTTTTTATAAAAGGGCGGGATATCAACGATTCTTGTTGTTTTAGTTTCCCTTAAAAAATTCATAAGCTCACGTCCTTGCGAGCCAAATTCAATAACACAAGTGGCCCCTGCAAAAAGTGGTAACATCATTCCATGAAACCACGCAAAAGGATCGGCCCAGTTCATGGATGTAAATATTTTATCGGTTCCAATTAAATGGTAGGCCCTACGAATAGAAAGAGCATTTTGGTAAACCTGTTTGTGATTTAATTCTACAAATTTATATTCGCGCGATGTACCACTTGTTCTTAGAATTAATACAGTATCTTGTTCTTTTGCGTCCTTATCGGGAGCCGGAACAAAAGATTTATCGTATTCACCACCCTTTTTCTTTTCAATTTCAATAAGCGGTCTTGAAAAACGCGAGTCCTGCATGATTTGTCTGAGCCTTGGAGTCAAATCGTTAGTGACAGCAATGTGGGTAATATCAGCATCTTGCATCCATTTAACGACTTCTTCTGGTGGAAGGTTGGGGTTAATGGGAATAATGACGCATTTAATGTTTGTAAGTGCAAAAAAAGAGGAAATTACAGCAGGTGAATTGCTTGTAAAAAATGCAACACGCTTTTCGTATTCAACTTCTTTTTGGTAAAGATAACTTAAGCGGCTGATGCTTGCGCTTAAATCCTTATAGCTCATGGCTTTTCCAAGGTGGATAATGGCTTGGTTTATCATCTTATCCCGGGCGGTGGTTACAAACTGGTCATATAAAATCATTAAATTTAATTCTAAAATGATAGAGCACAAATTAAAAGCAAGATTGAAATTTAAGAGTTTTTTTTGTGCGCGCACCGCGGCATGCGTAATGATGACAGTCGCACGTCGCCGTAAATGTTTACAACCTATGCTTAACGGGGCCTGTTAAATAAATTTTGACGCTTCAGTTTTCCACTTTAAGATTATCTATATAGATGTTTTTTAACACAAGATTACCATCTGCCCCATTTTGAGCGTAACCACCAATGAATAAGGTATTAATCGTTTTTGAAATTGCGCCCATACCAGCGCCAGTTACGGTTGCTTGATTGGTTCCGTCAGTAATTGTTGCATTAAAATATGTTCCGGCAATATCAAATTCAAGTGTAAGTGTATTAAAAGAACCATTATCCCAGTTAACGGCTGACATATCTGCATTTCCAAAGTCACCCAGAATTGTTGATTCTCTTAACCATAATCTAGAAGTTGCGGCATTAAAATGAATCATGGCCGCTCTATAAGCAGTAATGCCGCCACCAGAATTTGCAAAAAAAATTGAAAGAGGTAACACGTTGGTATTTGTTGTTGTCGTGGCTGCTGATTTAAATTTTAATTCTAATGAGATTGTTGATGCGTAACTTGGATTGCAAAAGGAAGAGAAAGGATAAATTGTATTTTGTATCCACTTGGATTCAAGTGCATCATCTATTTCAGTAGTATAGTCTTCCCAGTTTACTGATAGAGCTTGTGTATTACTAACACCATTTGTTGCATTAACAGAAATTGCATCATTTCCATAAAGATCAGCAATCCAGGCTCCAAAAAGTCCAGCTCCAGCGGGTGCCGCTCCTGCAGTTAAAGTTTCAAAAGTGTCAGTATCAGTTGAAATAGTAGTGCAACTACTTGAAGAAGAAGATGAGCTTGTTGAACTGCTATCAGCGCTTACCACCGGATCGGCATCTGAAAACCCACCGCCAACCCCACAGCCATTTATAAAAAAAGTAACACCAAGACCCGCAATAAAAAAGAAGGCCAGAAAAATAATTAATGAATTTTTTTCACCTTGTGGCTCATGTTCAAACATCACACTACAATTGTATCACTGAACTATATGTGACCCCCGAATTTTTTTCTGAAGTGCAACTAATTGGAATGATTGAGAAAGCGTAAG
>CAZQUK010000253.1:536-5442 GCA_964596435.1 uncultured Oligoflexia bacterium | reverse complement strand
ACCGAATACTTTTTTAGGTATTTCATTTCAATTTCAATAAATTGTTCGTTTTCTGGTGTTGTGCGCCGTGCACCTACGCTTTTTTGTTTTTTCGGATTTTTATTTGAACCAGATAAGGCAGAACAATTAACGTTATAATAACAGAAAGCAAGGTACCCAAAACCACCATTAGACCAAGTCTTTGCGTTGGTGGGAAGCTTGATAAACCAAAGGTTGCAAACCCCACACCCATCATAAGACTTGAGGCTAAAACGGGTTTTAATAAAATATTTACAGCCTCCGTCCATACTGCTGCGGGCTTAATAATATTTTCCTTTATTAAAACCCTTACCCGCATAACAAGATGGATCATACTGTCTATTCCAATTGCTATTGCAATATTTGCCCCGGGAGAGGAAACAACATCAAGCGGAAAACTGAAATAACCTACTATTCCAAATAAACACACAGGAATGACACCCAAACAAACCATCATGGGAATTGATATTTTGATTGAAAAAGAAACAATCAACACAATGATTGAAAATAAAATTCCAAGCCCAATAAGACCCTGCAAAATACTCGCGCTTAAAAGAGCCGATAGCTGACCCTGAAACTGGTAAAGTCCACCAACTAAAAATGGATCAAACCCCCTTTTAATTGTAATTTTTTTTAGACGCTCAATAACATCATCTCTTGAATGCGTTCTTTCGGTTTCACGCATCCTGATCATAAAGCGGCCATATTTATAATCACTTGTAATAAAAAATTTTCCTGCCTTATCAAACATTGGACCAGAAATAAGATCAAGCAAAAAATCCCACTGAAAATACGGCGCAAACGGCGAAACCGCGGCCTCCCCCATAATAACAGGGAGCGATATTACAGTTCCAACCGCAGGGTCCTCTTCGTAATCAAACTGTAATTCCCAAAGTTTTTTATATGCCTTATTAGTATTAAATTTTTCTCCATTAGGATCCTGAATAACAATTTCAAGCGGACTTGTTCCTCCATCCTTATCGACTTTTTCAAGATCGTCCCTTAACCTGCTTCCAGATTTAAAATATGAAAAAAGCGTTGGGTTAGCATCAATAAAGTACATTCCAGGAAACACAAGGAGCACCAGCAGGAACATAAATATAACAATCTTTTTTTGCGGCGTCGTAACATAGTTTCTTATCTTTGTTAGTAGTTCAGATTCAACTTTGTTCGGGTGCTTCATTATTTTTAAAAATTGCGGAAAAATAATGTAAGCAGAAAAGATCGATGCCAGCGCCCCAATTGCTCCGGCCAAACCAAACTGTTGTAATGGTTTTGCAGAAACAAGAAGTAAGGATAAAAACCCCAAAAGAGTTGTAACCATTGCCCAGAATGATGCGGGGGCCGTGCCAAAAACCGCATTAGATATGGCTTGTTTATCAGACACAAGCCCCGAACGCACTTCAATTTCCCAGCTCCCTGTCATAAAAACTATATGGGAAATAGTAAGTACAAAAACTATGCTCCACAAATTGGCAGTTAAAATACCAGGCTCTATTCCAAAAAAATCAAGAACAATGAAATCAACCAGAACCGAAGCAATACAAGCAATAATGCAACCTGCAAGCATCCAGTATGAACGAAAAATAAGAAGCAGAAAAATCGTAAAAACAATAAAGGCTACAGTACTGAATACTTTTAATTCATCAACAAGTTGCCGCTTTATTTCATGAATAACAAAAGGAACACCTGTAAGTGCCAATTTAAAATCATCTGTATCATATTTTTTTTGCAACTTTTTTAGTGTCTCTATACATAAATACTGGTCCTCAACTTTTAGTCCTATTACAAGATTTGATGCGGTTTCATCTGCATTAACTAAAAGTCTGCGCCATAAAGGGCTCTTAATTGCCCCATTAACACTACTTGGTCCTGCACCAAGACTTTTTACATCAACAATTCCTTTTGTATGTTGAAGGTCAAAAGTTAACTGTGCCAGCGTATCTAAATATTTCCTATTTCTTATATTACCGCTTGCAACAAAAATAACCTGTGGTTGGGGTATGAAAAGTTTTTTTATTTCGTTAGCCGCTTGAAGTTGTGGATCATCGCTTGAAAAGAAAAATGTTTCATCAATCTCTGGCACCAGCTTCACATACATTTTAACAAACATAATGCATGCGAGTGCAAAAATGAGACAAAGTGCTGCCGGAAAATATTTTGAGCGCACCCATTTCCTTATAAACATACAGTCTATATTATATCATCAGCTTAATGCCGCTCAGAACAAATAATTTAATATTTGTTCTTTTTATGAAATATTTTGGGTAGCACGTGTGTAAAGAGCTAAGCGCCCCAAAACACACTACCCCCATAAAAACCAAAATTTATGAAAATAACGATCTATACTTGTTTAGCCTACAGATTTGCACCGGCTTTTTTGACTAATACTGCAAGATTAAATTTTACAATTTCAGCAGCATAATCAAACGCCATTATATCCACCTTGTCACAAGACTTGTGATAACAATTATTGTGGTTATCCCAGTCTTCTATTGACAAATAAGCTGGTACATTTGCTCTAGTAAAAGACTGATGGTCACTGCCCCATGCGGGGGTATTAACATGCGGGGTTAACCTTGAATATGTCTTAACCATCAAGGCCACCCAGTTTGTGTAGTCCAAAAAAGAGTTATCTGTTTCCAGATTTACAACGTCAGTTTTATTAAAACCAATCATATCCATATTAATACAGTATGAAACATTTGCTAATTCCTCATTTTGTTTCAGATATTTCACATATGCCTTACTGCCAACAAGACCATCTTCCTCACCATTTACTGCAACAAAACGAATTGTATCTGCAAATGTCACGTTCTCTACGATTCTTGCAATTTCAAGAAGTCCTGCCGTTCCGCTTGCGTTGTCATCTGCTCCGGCAAAATCATGTCTAACAGAGTCCATGTGTGCCACAACAACCATAATTTTGGGGTTTTTACTTTTGCCAATTTTCTCGCCCACAATATTACATTCCTTGTCTTTGGATCTGTCCCTGTAGCAGTGTCTGCTTGTTGTGTAACCGTAGCCCTGCAATTTATCAAAAATATAGTCCATAGCCTGCTTGTTGCCGGAATTTGCCGTCCGCCCAAGCAATCCTGCACTTCTACTTTCTCTTTCAGAAATATCTTTTGTAAAAGCCTTTATCTGATCAGCTTTTACGTTCTTGATTAACTCTAAAATGTTTTCCTCCGGCGCCTCTACTTCATCTCTAAGAGCTGGCCTTTGATTAACAATTGTCTTGGCATCGATTGGGCGCAAGTACCTCTTTATTGCCTTGGGAATCCTTGAAGGCTCAGTTTTAAGAGATACAAGAATTATTCTCCCTTTTTTACTTACTAGACTCACATAATTTTTTACTTTTTTAATAAACGCAGGATCATGCGACGTTAAAAGAAACAGCCCCTTCTGTTTGGGAATTTCTGAAAACGCTGATGATGTAAAGATTAATGTTAAAAGCGTCAATGCTAATACGAACAGTTTTCTGTCTTCCATGACAAACCTCACAATTCATTTTGTTATTTGATAATTTAAATTGTAACAACAAATATGAGTTTTATATATTTTTTTATTTTTTAAAAAAGCAGGTAATATCTGCCCACTGAAGCACAAAATCGGTTTATCAAAAACGAAAAATTCATTAACAAAAACCCAATAAAGCTTACTGGCAAATAGTATTTGGAAATTTACCGTTACAAGTACTTGTAGCTTCACAACAGGGAGTCCCACCAATCGTACAAGCTTGGTTATCATCAACGCACTCAGGAAGTGCATTTTCCCTGTATACAGGCGGGTTCTTTTTTATACTAACACCTTCAAATCTTAAAACTGCTTTTAAATCATTTTTGATATCGGATGCGTTATAATATGTAATATTTATGTGTACCCGACTGCCCAATACAACCGGATAGGCAGAAACTTTACCACTTCCAGAGGAAGCATAATCCAGTATTTCTAAAAGCTCTTGTTTTGAAACCCTGTCTGTATCAATACTTACAGTATAGGAATATTCTTTTGTGTATGTATCAATATCTGATTTTGAAAGTGTAGTTTTTTTTGCATAAGAATAAGAAAAAGAAGAAACAATAACCGCAACAGCAAAGGCCGTAACTAATAACGCTTTATTCATAATGATCTGTCCCTTACTATACAGTTAAAACAGGAAGCCGTTTATACGGTGCAAAACTGTGCGTTGTCAACAACGGAATCGCCTTTGACGTTTTACGGCCTCTTCTTGATCCTCTTGTGTTTCAGGAACCCTTTTGGGGACATCAACTTCAGGTTTAATTGATAATATTTTACTAATTAACTCGCAAGCATAGTCCTTGTCGCCCTCATTATATAAAGTATCTGCAAGGTAAAGTGCATTTGTACCGCATGAGGGCGCATTATCGTAGGCCCGCTCAAGATACCGCAAGGATTTGCTGTTGCTTCCAAGGGGGGCTGGTAACTTATAATACATTCTGCCGTAAGTTCTGCTGGGGCCATAGTAATCAATTTCCTCACCCTTCTTGCCATCCTTTGTTCTTCGCGCTTCTGCCTTTTCCAAATGACTTTTAAGACTTGGAACCTCAATTAAAGATCTCATCACACCATTTGCCTCGGCCCATCTGCCAAGACAAATTGCATAAAAATAATAGGCATCAGCATAGGTGGCATTAACGTTTGAGTAAGCGTAAACCGCGCTATCCATACATTTTTTAAATACTTCTTTTTTCTGCTCCATGGAATTATCTGAAGAACCCTTAATATTCTGGCCCTTAAAATAAAGTGATTCTACTTTAAGAAGAAGAATGTCATATTTTAAGTCACTGGACGCAACATCTTTTTCTGCATTTTCTAAAAGTTTAATGGCCCGATTTATTGAATCCAAATTGTTATTTTCGCGTTT
>CAZQUK010000253.1:0-526 GCA_964596435.1 uncultured Oligoflexia bacterium | reverse complement strand
TGAAAAAAGCTCAAGTGCCTCATCATATTTTTGCCCGGCTAAAGTATCATCAGAAAATGAAATAGACGGGAATGCCGCTAAGGTTAATACAATAAAACAAAACAATGATTGAATTTTTAATCTCATGATCTTCTCCTCATATTAAAAGCACCTGTGAAATAGCAGAACTTTCTTCCTTAGTGGCAACGCAAGCGGCGCTTATTTTCCCCTATTTTTTTATCTTGGCGTTATAAAATAAAAAACGAATTAAATCCTTATTGTTTTCATCTTTTGCAGATTTTTTATCTTCTTAAACCCCTATTGTGCAGCGCGAAAGCTAGAGAATAAAATTCATTAATAAAATCAGACCACTTAAAGCCGCCGTATACAAAAAAGGCTTAGCTCCTTTTTGTCTTAAAACCCACTCAAGGCCATATTTATAGTCATACTTTGACCAAAGCTTTGCTAAAAGTACAAAAATAGTGAAAATGAATACTGTCAAAAGCACCGTTTCTGGAATTGAAAGTTTCTGAAAAGTACCAATTTC
>CAZQUK010000252.1:0-5452 GCA_964596435.1 uncultured Oligoflexia bacterium | reverse complement strand
ACGGCGCCATTGCTAAATTCACAAAACCTATTGATTCAAAAAAACTATTTAATGTAATTATTGAAAATTTTATTGAGGACATTTACGAAAAAAACCGTTTTTTAAGAATTGATTCAAACATCGAAGCAATTTCTAATAACGATGTGCCACTTACAATTAAGAATATTGGCTTTGGTGGGGCATTTATCCCACTAGACATGAACGCAAAGAATAAAGAAAAATTCAAGCTTTTGCAAAAATTTTCCTTATCTTTCAGGCTAGACAGCAATCAAGAACAAATTAACGCACTATGTGAGGTTGTCTGGAACAGACACAAAGGTACGCCAGACCTAGAGTCTGGTATCGGAGTTAAATTCATAAATTTAACGGAAGATAATAAGCGCTTTTTAGAGGATTATGTAAGAACACATAAAATTGTAAGCTTCATACCTATGGGCGCAACAACACCCCAAGTACAAAAGCAAACATCAAAAACAAACTTGGATAATCCAAAAAGCATCTAACTGCACAGATAAATCTTAAAATCGGGGACCAAATCAATCTCTGGCCCCCGTAATTTAGTGTGTAGAATTTTTCCTGCGGGTTTTTTATCAGCAATTCTTGTTAGTCGTTTTTTTCCGCTTCAAAATCATCCTGAGGTGCTGCTGGGTCATCATTAACAGCATCAGTATCTTGATCGTCGTCAGTGCTTTCATTAAACTCAGCATCAATTGCGGCGTCCATGTAGTCGTTTGCAGATTCTTTTTCAAAACCTGCCGCCCCCATGTCTTCCTCAACGGGCCCGTCATCCTGCCCATCAGCATCCTCTTTTTTCTTGCTTCCAAAAACAGATCTTAATGTATCACCAAAAACATCCCCAAAAGACGCTCTTGATGATTTTTCTGCATTGTATGATTCATAGTCCTCACGTTCGCGAGTTCTTGAAAGTGCCTTAATTGAAAGACCAATTCTTCTTTCTTTTGGCTCAATTGAAATAATTTCAGCCTTAACAACTTCATCAACATTAAGAATATCTGATGGTTTTGTAACACGTTTTTCAGAAATCTCACTTATATATACCAGACCCTCAATACCTTCTTCCAGTTCAACAAAAGCGCCAAAGTCTGTAAGCTTTGTAATCTTGCCTTCAATTGTCTGGTTAACTCTGTAGCGGGATTTAATATTTTCCCAAGGATCTCTTTCGAGTTGTTTAATGCCGAGTGAGAATTTTTCCTGTTTTTTATCAATTCCAAGAACAACAACACGGATCTTTTCACCCTTTTTGTATTTTTCTGAAGGATGGTTAAACTTTTTGATCCATGAAATGTCGCTAATATGGATAAGACCGTCGATACCGAGCCCTACATCAACAAAAACTCCAAAATCAGTAACTGACTTAATTACGGCTTCCTCTATTATGCCACCAACTGGATATTTTGATTCAAGCTCATCCCATGGGTTGGCAGTAAGCTGTTTGAGTCCAAGACTGATACGTTTGTTGGTGGTATCAACTTCAAGAACCTTACACTCAACCTCTTCGCCAACTTTAAGAAGCTTGGAAGGATGTTTAACCCTTTCAGTCCAGGACATTTCAGAAATATGAATAAGCCCCTCAACGCCTTCTGATAATTCAACAAATGCGCCATACTCTTTAAGGCTGACAATTTTGCCCTTAACCTTAATACCAATTGGAAATTTGTATTCGACTTCTTCCCATGGATTTGGGGAAGCCTGTTTTAGTCCGAGAGAAACACGCTCTTTTTCCCTGTCAAATTTCAGAACTTTAACTTTAATGTCATCGCCAACTGAGAAAAGTTCGCTTGGGTGCTTAATGCGACCCCATGACATATCGGTAATATGCAAGAGTCCATCCATTCCACCAAGGTCAATAAATGCGCCATATTCAGTAATGTTTTTTACTGAACCAGTTACAAGAGCACCTTCTTGAAGCTGCGCAAGAGTATTTGCTCTTTGCATATCCCGCTCATGGGAAATAACGGCACGTCTTGAAAGAACAATGTTCCCGCGTTTCTTGTTAAACTTGATAATTTTAAACTTAAGTTTTTGACCAACAAAAACATCAAGATTTTTAATAGGCTTAAGATCAAGTTGGCTCCCCGGTAAAAACGCCTTAACACCAATATCCACTGACAATCCGCCTTTTACCTTGGAAATTACGGTACCTTCAACAATCTGATCACTTTCGCAGGCACTTGAAATCTCGTCCCAGGCTTTAATGATATCGGCCCTGTCTTTTGAGAGCAGCATAAAACCGTTTTCAAGCTCCAGGCGCTCAACATAAACGCTCATTACTTCATCCATCTTTACATTTGCGACACCTGTTGCGTCTTTAAATTCATGTAAAGGAATCATTCCTTCACACTTAAAACCGATGTCGATAGTTACATACTCGTCGCCGATGTTTATAACTTTTCCACTTACGACGCTGCCTTCAGAAACTTCGTGTTGTTTTTGAAAATCCTCAAAAACCTTTGCAAATGATTCACCATTTGAATTTTCAGATTTTTCTTCCTCTATGATGGGCAAACTTTCTTTGCCCTCTTCTTCCATGTATCCTTGGAATTCCTCCATCCATTTTTGATTTTGTGCCAGGTCTTTTTTCATGGACCCCTTCGTTCTTATTGTTTGTTCATTACTCATTTTTAATTATTGCCTTTCAGATTTTCCGAACTTTTCCCAAAAAATAATTAATACCTCTCGAAAAAAGACACCCTTTTGGCGTCGATCGACATCAAAGGGTTAACTCAATCAGAACCATTAAGTTCCCACTAAGCTTCGTAAAGAATCATGAGATATTGGAGTAATCTATGCCCCTTGTCAAACAAAAAAGTAGCGCTTAAAATATCCGACATATTGCGTTTATTATTGTTTTTTATTAATTCTCGTTTATTGAATACATCGCAAGACCACATATTTTTGTGGCACAACGCAAACAAAGTTCAAACCTCAATAAAAGTCAAGGAATCCTAAAATTTGACGTTTTTTCTTGCATTTTAACCAATGTCTGAAATATTAGTCTACTCAATTACTAAATAATATCCGGAGGAAGTTTATGTCAAACCCGTCAAATTCCACACGTGTTATCGCCATAGTCGGTCCGTATTCAAGCGGTAAAACAAGTTTACTTGAAAGCCTATTATATACAAGCGGTGCAATTCCCAAAAAAGGTACAGTTAAAGATAAAAACACCGTTGGAGATAGTGCAGCTGAAACCAAAGAAAACGGAATGAGTATTGAAGTTTCAGTAGCAAGCACCAACTACAATGGCGGTAAGTTCACTTTTTTAGACTGTCCAGGCTCTGTTGAATTTGCACAGGAGGCACAAAACACACTCATGATAGCCGATGCGGCAATCGTTGTTTGTGAACCCGAAGTTGATAAAGCATCTCTTTGTGTTCCAACAATGAAGCTTTTGCATGAAAGAAAAATACCCCATGTGATTTTTATTAATAAAATGGACCTTGCAGATTCAAGGTCAAACACAGTTTTTGAAGAACTTCAAAAAGAAGCTGATGTTCCAATCGCACAAAGGCAGATCCCACTTCGCGAGGGCGAAAAAGTTGTAGGCTATATTGATCTGATAACCGAAAAAGCCTATAAATTTGAACAAGACAAAGCATCAAGTGAAATTCCGGTACCAGATGCCCTTAAAGATGCGCTTAAGTCTGCCAGGACAAAAACACTTGAAAGTCTTGCCGATTTTAACGACGAACTTTTAGAAAAAATTCTTGAAGATAAACCTATAGACTTAGAAGAGATTAATAATAATTTCACAAATGGACTTAAAAACAACCATTTAATCCCTCTTTTTTGGGGAAGCGCCCTTGGCGACCATAGTGTTAGAAGCCTTTTAAAAACCATTGATGTTTGTGTTCCGGATTTTACTACCACAGCAAGTAATCGCGGCATCAATATTGAATCCACCGATACTGTTGTGCAGGTTTTTAAGACCTTTCATCTTCCACACAGAGGTAAAGTTTCTTTATCAAGAGTTTGGAGTGGCGTGGTAAAAGAAGGAATGACAATTGGTGGCATCCATGCAGGTGGACTTGTTACCATGAAGGGCCACAACACCGAAAAAGCGGTTGATGTTCCTCCAAGCGAAATAGTTGGCTTTAGCCGAATGGAGGAAGTTGCAACTGGCGCCTCACTATCTTCACACAGAGATGGAATCAATATTCCGTGGCCAAAACCCTTATCACCACTTTTTTCAGTTGCTGTACGCCCAACAAAACATGGAGATGAAATTAAACTTTCTGCTGCGATGTCAAAAGTTATCGACGAGGACCCATCCTTGGTGCTTGAGCACAGACAGGACACAAAAGAACTGTTACTGTGGGGGCGAGGCGAAATTCATCTTAAAATTGCATGTTCAAAACTTAAAACAAGGTACAATCTTGAGATTGAAACCATAAGACCGCAGGTTCCGTATAAAGAAACAATTCGTCGCTCAACGTCACTTCAGGGAAAACACAAAAAACAAACCGGTGGTCATGGCCAGTTTGGCGATGTTCATATTGAAATTGGACCACAACCAAGAGGAGAGGGCTTTAAATTCAGCCAATCCATTAAGGGTGGCTCAATTCCCGGTAACTATTTTCCTGCAGTTGAGGCCGGTGTAATCGACTATCTGCAGCAGGGTCCACTGGGCTTTCCTGTTGTTGATGTGGCCGTGAACCTTTTTGATGGCTCGTATCACAGGGTAGATAGCTCAGAAATGGCATTTAAAATGGCCGGAATTATTGCCATGAAAGAAGGTATGCCAAAGTGCGATCCAATACTGCTTGAGCCAATTTTTGAAGTGAACATTTCTATTCCCACAACTTTTGTTTCAAGAATGCAGAAACTTGTTACAGGTCTTAGAGGCCAAATAATTGGTATGAGTTCATCTGAAACATGGAAAAACTGGGATAAAGTTTTGGCACACATTCCACAAGCCGAGATGCACAACCTGATTATTGAACTTAGATCCATGACTCACGGACTTGGCTTTTTTGACCAGAGTTTTCACCATTTGCAAGAACTTGTTGGCAACCTTGCAGACAAGGTAATTGCTCAAAGAAAAATTGATCTAGAAAAGAAATAATACCAATTAAGAAAACAAATTACGCTTTGGCCAACAATCAGTTATTTATTTTTTAGGTTTTGAAATCCCACAGTTTGTTTTTATTTTATGGCTCAATATGGCTTTCTGAATACGACTCGTAATCACATGAGGGGCAAGCCTTCCACAATCTCCAACACCATTTACTGGTTTACAAAAACCATAGCACCAGGCGGATCTGTTTTTAGTATGAGTACAGCCTAAAAAATTTTCAAAATACTTTTTTTTCCCTGGTTTTTTCATAATCAAATTCCTCCATCCTTTTACCTGTATATTTGCAACTACTGGGCCATAACCCCGAATTTTTTTCTGAAGTGCAACTAATTGGAATGATTGAGAAAGCGTAAG
>CAZQUK010000251.1:2311-5469 GCA_964596435.1 uncultured Oligoflexia bacterium | reverse complement strand
TGGAGCCGATGTCCGGACTTGAACCGGAGGCCTACGCTTTACGAAAGCGTTGCTCTACCAACTGAGCTACATCGGCAATATTAACTATTCAGATTGTAAGGTTATGTAATATCTTAAAAACTTATATTTTCATAAAAAAAAGAGTCTTAAAGACTAGAATTAAAAATATTCAGGACAAAAAAAACATTTAATTACTTTTTTGCGCCATTAGGCCCCGCCCACAACAGTTGCGCGAATCTTTTTGACGCGCGGGGTTGGCCCGGTGGGTTCGGTATTGCCTTGGAATTGATTCATAAATATTAAAAAATATCTTCAATTCTTCTTCTTTCCAGTTTTCCATTTCGTTCACTTAATGATTGTGTCTGTGATGTGTGTCGGGATAATGCAAATGACAATGCCTTGTCGATTTGTGCTTGTGCATATGTGTGTGATTGCCAAAGTTACTTAAGTCATTATGGCTATGGTTGTGATGATCGTCGTCATGGTGGTGTTCGTGTGTGTGTTCAACTTCCTCATGGACGTGAACATGTTCATGATTTTCAGAAAAGATAAGCAGTACAGCTACTATCATAACAATAAACGCAATAATAAATTTAAGTTCCAAAATATCTGCGATTAACACAAAAGACAATAAACTCCCAAAAAACGGATTAATTGCAAATATTATCTGTGATCTAACAGCGCCAATTTTTCTGGCCGAAGATATATACAACACAATACTCAAGCCGTAAGATAAAAAACCAATAATCAAACCATACAATATAGTTAAAGGTTCAAAAACAATATCAAACCATATTGCAGCAATAATTAAATTAAAAGTTCCGGCAACAAAGCCTTTAATAACAGTATTGGTTGTTGGAGATATGCCTTCAATTGTTGCAGTAAAATTATTGTCTAATCCCCAACAAATACAGGCAAGAAAGATTAAAATTCCACCTAAATTGATTGAAAAATCAACACCAATAACCAAAAGGCTGCCCGCAATAAGAGTTAATAATGACGATAAGATAATTCTTTTACCAAGGTGTTCCTTAAAAAAAGTCCATGCTAGAATTGAGGTGAAAACTGTTTCAAAGTTAAGTAACAATGAGGCAGAATGAGCGTTAATATTTTTTATTCCATAAAGCAAAAAAACTGGCCCCAGTACCCCGCCAAAAATAACAGCACCAAGAAGTCTAAATAAATCACGATTATTGTTTTTTATATATTTATATTCATATCTAAGATTTTTGTAAGAAAAAGGTAATAGAAAAAGTGCTGCACCTAAATAATACAGCGCTGCTAATAATATCGGTGTGATGCTTGTATCTAAAAGTATTTTACTTAGAGGTGTTGCTGCTCCAAATAAAAGAGCGGCTAAAAATGCTTTTAGAAAGTCTATGTTGAATAACGCCTTCATTGTTATCATATAATTTAAGAATAATTGCGTATTTTTGAATTTTTGACAATGAATACCTAGCGCAAGTAAGCGTTATAATATTAACAATAAATTAATATAATAATTATCAAAAAATGGTTTACAATTCTTATTAGCCAGGGCGTCCGCGTAGACTGCTTACAGAAGAACGCATGGAATTGGATTAAAATTTAAAAGGAGGGGCAATGAAGGATTGTAAAAAGCAATTTAATTCAAGTTTAGAAGATATTAGAATGTCTCCAATTGTTACAATTAGCGAAGAGGCCAAGGTGCGTGGGGCTGATCTTCTTTTTCAGCGTGGCGAGTTGAATTTCAAAACACCAAAGTACATTAAAGACGCCATTCTTGAGGCCATGGATAAAGACCTGACGAAGTATCCTGTATCGGGTGGAAACCCATTTTTTAAGGATGCAATTATAAGTTGGGCCAAAAGTGAATATGCGGTTGATTTAGAACCAAATAATATTGTTGCCACTTGTGGTGGGCAAGAGGGCCTAGAGTTATCTTTTAAGTTATTTAAAAGGGGCGCTGGGTTTTCTCCAATTTGGAGTTGTGCGCTGGAAAACTTCATACCCTATACAGGGGTAGATTTTACTCAGATCACCCTTCGTCGTGATTTTTCGATTGAATATAATAAGCTTGAGGACGTTATTAAAAATTGTGACTTTTTTTATTTAAATAATCCGCAAAATCCTACCGGCAAGGTTTTTAGTAAAGAGGAGTTAGAGAAAGTATCAAATATTTGTAAAAAACACGGATGCTTTGTTTTATCTGATGAGGCTTATTGTGACATCATATTTGATGGTAAAAAACATACTTCAATGATGGAAATAAATGAGAACCATATTATCAGTGTGTTCACCTTATCTAAGTCTTTTGCCATGACGGGTTTTAGGTCGGGCTATGTTGTAACAAAGAATAAACGAGTGGCAGAATTAATTAAGTTGGGAAATTACACTCAAACTGCTGGTATTTCAACCCCAATTCAGTGGGCCAGTGCTGCGGCCCTAAATAATAAACAGGAAAGATTATCACATATAAAAAGTATGGTTGGAGAATTACAAATAAGGCGCGATGCTCTTTATACGGGACTTAAAAGTATACAGGGAATAGGGATTTCGCAAAAACCCGAAGGTGCATTTTATGTTTTTCCAGATTTCAGTGCTCTTGGTGGTGGGTATGAAGTTTATGAAAAACTTATGAATAAAGGTGTTGCAACTGTTTATGGATCATGTTTTGGAAAACATTTTGAAAATAATATTAGATTTTCTTTTTCAGCAACAAGTTTAGAAAATATAAAAGATATAGTTATCAGGATGAAAAGCCTGTAAAAAAAAGAAATTTGAGCGGAAGTCGGGAGATAGTTTGGGCTAACCGTTCTGATTATTTTGGTTTAATACCATCCTGTCTGGACATTATTAAACCAAAATAATCACTAAGGTTTTTGGTTTTATTCAAATTAATATATATCCACAAATACCTGGGCACCAAGAGTGCGGTTCCTTCTGTGCGTATCTATATCATTTGGTGGTAAGTCAAAATAATCTAAATCTTTACTTTGTGTTTTTGTTGTTATAGCACGGTCTTCTGCTGTAACTCTTACACCAATTGGAAACCCACCAATATTTTCCAAACTTATTGATTGCGTTAAGTTTGTTTTTATAAGGCCATTTTCGAAGGTGTCAAAACTCGATAATACCTCTCCGCTTATTTTATATCTTAAATGTCCAACCTGACCTAG
>CAZQUK010000251.1:0-2301 GCA_964596435.1 uncultured Oligoflexia bacterium | reverse complement strand
CCGCCACAAGCTTCTGCCTGTATTCGCCATAACGTGTCAGTTACATTATCAAAATTTACTTCATCTGTTTTTTTGCCAGCACTTGAGTTAGCAATTGCAATACCAATAGGCTTAACTAAGCCACAAAAATCCATATTTATTCCATTTAATTTTACCGCGGCGTGGCCCGCAAGACTTAAAAAATCAAAAGTTCCCATGCTTAGACGCAGATCAAAATCTTGATCTTCTTGATAATTATAACCAATCTGACCTAATATGATTTCACCTGTTGCAAAGGGAGCTGATTTGGAAATCATTAACTTTTTTCTAAGATTTTCAATTTCAGCTTTTTCTTTTTCAAGGGTTTCAACAAAATTATTTCCTAAAGTACTATTTATTTTTCTCTTAATTTCATCGACTCTATTTTCGGTGGTATTCACAGAGTGATTTTCGCTGTTGCAATAACTTACGCAAATTTTACGTAAATGTTTTGCGTGATTATAATTAAAAAGCGCTTCTTCGTATTGTTGTAATAATATTTCGTTACTTTTATATTTTTCATTATAGGCTTTCTCTTTTTGTGGAATTATTACTGTTGCGAGTTTTTCATCTCCAGAACTATTTTCCGATCCCCATTTAATATTTTGAAATCTGTAAAGGGCAAGTGCCGTTGCATCGATGCTTAAACGATGGACTTTCCTATTATCTATTATATTATCTGGTCCAGCATTTGATAAATCTGTTGACGGATTGTATTTTTTATCTGCAAAATCCGCTTGAATATTTATTCCAGGATTTAAATAAAAACCATCAGAATTAAGATGTCCATTAGAATCCCTGTAAAAAACACTATCATTAGAAGAAGTTGCACCTATAAGATATTTTTTAAGCTTAAAATTACCACCAATTCTTGTGCCTGTAGCACCGCTTGTTGTATCAAGATAACGTCCTAAGCTTATTCCAAGATCAAAATCATCATCCAGTGTGATTTCGCCTTGTTTGAATTTAGGAAGCTTTACCACTCCCGGTACATCATCGGCACTATTTGCAGGGGTTGCACCATCTGCAAATGTTACCGTTTGTGGTATTGTAATGGACAGTATAATTAGTGCGCTTAATAGTTTTGTTTTAATCTTTTTCATTTTTCTCTTCTCCTTCTTTTATGTTGGTTAAAAAATTCTCTCTTTAGTTTTATAAAAAGCAAAACTTGTGCCAGAAAAATTCATTAGTAATTTCAACAATCGGCAGAAAATATTTTGTTTAACAAGAACGCGGTTGTCAAAAAAATAGCCGATATATTAATAAGTTGTAGCCAATTCAGCACATCGTGGTGCGATAATGGTTATAGCAACATTTGTGAGTGACTGTCCAACCTAAGGGCTCAGTAAGGATCGCTTATCTTAAAATAATTTCTTTGTCGTAATCTCTGGTAATTTAAATAAAAATATTTAACGGCATGCAGGGTTCTCGTAAAAATAAAATAAAAAGTTATAATAATTCGCTATATTTTTTGACAAGTTCTTCTATGCGCTTATCTGAGGCTTTGTTCGCATAGGCACACATAAAATCTGACTGATCAAGTGAAAAATATACAAATGATTCCTTTTTATCATCCCAATATTCAATATAACAATCAGGGAACCCAAGTATGTGTCCAAATTCATGTGCGATCGTATAACCATCAAATTCATCATGAAAATTAATATTAGAATTTATAATAATACTATAATAATCTAAATATTTAGATACATGTTGCGTTGTGTTATTATCATGTACAATTTTGATACTATTAGAATTATTCCAACCTAATAATCTATCAAAAAAACCCATTTTTCTAAGCGATATTTTTAATATTCCTGGCTTATTCCAATAATGGTTATTAGAGTTTGTGCCCAGTCAAATTCTTCTTGGGATATGGTTTCAACGTAAAATTCAAGTTCTAATTCCTCATTATTTTTGTTAACAATGACGTGTGGGAATGGCTTATTAATATTAAAAAAATATTGCCATCTATTGTCGGCAATGAGTTTTAATTTGTTCAGTAAGTAAGTAAGCGCGTATATATCGTTTCTTTCGGCTAAAGCTATATTGTCATCACATTCTTTGATATATAAAAATCCCATAGAAGGGTGGGAGATTGCAGAACATGCTTGATTTATAAGGAATATTAAGTTTTGTTTGTCGGTGTTACTTAGCTGTAACCAATTTTCTACTTGTTTCATATAAGATGAATAATGATTTTTAATCATAAAAAGATATTCAAAGTATTTGTTGTCTGTATAATAAGTTCGATTTGAATAATGACTTTGCCATCTAAGTGCA
>CAZQUK010000250.1:0-5487 GCA_964596435.1 uncultured Oligoflexia bacterium | reverse complement strand
TTATTTCAGCAACGTGGTGGGTCTATGCGCCAGGTTTTAATAAACTCGCGCTAGGTGACTCATAATTGTATGTCCTCCGTAAACTAAATTGGTTTAATCAAGCTTACGGTAACATAATTGTGAGTCATCCGGCGGTTACCTCACAAATATGTAACCCTCTTAAGTTACTCTAATTATGAGGTAATGCGGTAATGCGCTCACGTCGTTAGGTTACCTTTGTTGCGAGTCAATTCGCCCGAATGACGAACGGGTAAAGTGTCCCAAAGCTAGGGTTTTATGTTCCAATTAAAGCATAATGGAAAGGCCGATTGTGATAGCGCTATTTACAACACTTCTTGAGCCCACAACCTGACCGAGACTTGACGGGAGTACTTTTTCAATTAAGTTTTCTTTAAAAAATAACATTCTGTAATCAAGCTTTAGTGAAAGATATTTTGAAAGATATATTTGCTGTCCAATTCCCCAAAAGAGAGTTGAAAACTTTCCTGATTCAGTATCCCTAACGCCAAAACCCCCAAGAAGGTGCAAATCAAAATAGACTATTGATGAGCCCATTAAGCTTATTTTTCCATAAATTGGGTTAAAAGAAAGTTCTCCAGCTAAAAAGGACTTTGGAGCGTTAGTGTTGACGGTAAAACCATTTATTTCTTCAAAAGTTTTAAGAGCGGGTGATGCACTTACCCTATCCTTCCAATATAATGCACTAAGAGCAAAATACTCACTCAAATGGAAGCTTAAAGAGGCACCATAATTCGTTACACTTAAAAAACTGTCTGAAATTACAAAACCACCAAATCCAGATAATTCAAATTTTGAGGATTTTGTATACCTCCTGTTTTGTATAACGTCTAGTTCTACGTTTTCTCCACGTTGCCAGTATTCTTCTTTAATTTTATTAACATTTACTTTTTTTGCGCCAGTTGTCGAATTAATGTCGGCGGCAAATGTTGAGGTCTGTGTTGTAATAAAAACAAAAAAAATTAAAATAATTATAAAATTCTTCATAATTCTCCAATAAACAAAGTTTACACCTATAATGTATATTGAATAATGAAAATTATCTAGTATTTTGACAACGATTAGAAAGGTCAGCTTTTAGAAAACCAAGTTCATCGTCCCAGATTTCCTCTTCACCCATTCTGGTTCCAGAAATTGATCCCCATTCCCATTTTTCCGAGCGATCAAGGTCTTT
The DNA here is from genome assembly GCA_964596435.1 of uncultured Oligoflexia bacterium. GTDB lineage: Bacteria > Bdellovibrionota > UBA1018 > UBA1018 > CAZQUK01 > CAZQUK01. Next base: position 4,295 of record CAZQUK010000250.1, on the reverse strand, counting down.
TTTCTGAATAAGTTCAGTTTTTGTTGTTGCAGGAGTTCTGTTTTCAGTATTCCCCCTAATGATGTCTTTAGAGGCGGCGGTTAAAATTTCAATTTCAAGAAGAGAAATGTTTTCTAAAACATCTTTAAGGTTTGTAAATAATGTGTTTGTTTTCGTTTTAATAAGTGAGTTTAAATCTGCAACTTTTTTTAATTCTAAGGCTTTTAGGGCTCTTGCGTTTTTTACAATTTCTTTAATAAAATATGTATGAGCATTTTTGTTTTCTTTTAGGTTCGAGTAAATTAATTTAATTGCGTTTTTTTCGTCTAAAATAATATTAAGTTCATTCTGACTAGAAATAAAATCAGGAGTGCGAAACCAGCTGGCCACAATTTTTTGAGGAATTGTTGATTTTTTTTCAAGGAATTCGGTAAGGTCTTTGTATAGATTATTACGAGCTTTATTAATTTTTAGCCACTGATAGTCGTTAAAATAAGATTTCTTAAAATAATTAATATTTGAAAGAGCTTCAGGGTAGTGACAAGTTTCAAAAAACCCCATGGCGGCAAGCATTAAAGAATCGGGAGCAAAAGAGTCTTTAAGTCTGGCGGTTTGAAGATTATAACTGGTTCCAATGGCATCTTTTAGGTTTTTTAGGTTGAGGTAAGCCCATGATTTGGCCAGAATTGAATCCGGATAAAAAGGGGAATTTGTAGAAACATTATTAAGATATTTAATTGCCAAATTGTTTTTTTCTAGAGTAGTAAAAAGTGTTCCAAGCAAAAGATTTGTAACATCGTTTTTGTTTTTTAGAATATCCGGGTAGTTTTTAGCGTCGATGTATTTAGTAAAATATTTAATAGCTGAAGCATAAGCTTTAATTTTCGTTTCATAAAGTGCATTAATATAGATGGCGCGCATGTCATTAGGGTTCAGAATATTTAGATCCTTTGTGATATCTAAATTGTTGTCTTTAGTGATTTTCTTAATAGCGCTTAAGGTTATAGCATCAAAAATTATGTTTTGATGTGATTTAGAAATTTGGGCCAGTGGAATTATATAAATAGGATCAAGGTCTTCATTAGTGTAATTAAATGAAGGATTATTGCTATGGATCTTATTAAGACAGGCAATAGAAGAAATAAGTACTGGAAGAGTAGAAAAGATTGGTTTTGTGGCAATAGCCGCAAAAAACTTCCTTTGAGCCAAGTGTAATAGACCAAGTTTATAGTAGGTCCTTCCTTCAAGGTAGTTAATAATTGCAGAGTATTTAAGCAGGTTTTTCTTATGAGAATAGCGATTTAAGTTAGCCAATTTTAAAGTGGCTAATTTATTGTCATCGGGAAAGTAATTAAACTCGGACTGTAAATAATTAGGAAAAAAAGCTTTAAAGGTCCAAGTTTCTTGGTCACTGCAGGCGTTTTCAAAATCTAAATTATAGTTTAACGCCCAGGTTTCGGCCGAATGAGCAACAACAAGAAAACAAAAAGAAATAAATAATATGTTTAATTTAGATTTAAACATTATGATTAACTCCCCAAAAGTCTAAAAACAAAAGGATATGAAACTTTCACGCTGACCCCCTTTTGTGGTCTGGTAAACTTCCAGACTTTAAGCCGTCCAAGTATACATTTTTCAAGTTTTGGACTGTTAAGTGTTGATTCTTCAGCTTTCACACTTTCCACTTTTCCGGACCTTGTAATGGTAAATTCTGTAATTAATTTTCCTTCAAGATCTGGGTTGTATAACGCCGCAGATTCGTAGCAATACTGGATTTCGCCCATGTGGCTTTTTATGGTTTTAGTAATTTCATTTTTATTTAAACCTTCATCAACAAGCACTTCATCAACATTTGCTATTTCAAAAAAAGATTTTCCTTGGCCCTTTAATGAAATATTTTCATTCTTATTGTAACTGGCCAGTTTTCTTTGAGAAATGTCAAATACTGTATTTGTGTCGATTTTATTTTTTAGGTTTGGAATATTGATTTGTTCGAATTGTTTTCTGACAATAATGTTCTTGTTTGCAATATTTGGTTTAACTAATTTAACAGGTTTTTTAATTATATTCTTTTTAATTTGGTTTTTATTGACAATATTTTTAAGTGCACCTTGAAACATTTTAGAATATCTAGTGAGAATTTGTTTTGATTTAATATCCTTAATGCTTGGTTTCGTCGGAGCTTTAGCTGCGAGGTTTTTGTTTGTGTTCGAGACTTTGGTTGTTTTTTTGACTTTAGAGGGTAAAGACTCTTTTGCAAGAGTTGGTGCTAAAACAGTTTTTGAAACAAGCTTGGGTTCATCGGGCTTAATTACAGCCTTTGGTTCAAAAAACCGCTTAGGAACGATAGGTTTGTATTTTTGAATTTTAATTTGTGTTGTTTTAAGGTTGTTTGAATTTATAAAACTATCCGGTAGAAAATTTAATGTAACGGCAGAAATAATTATTAGGGCAGCCGTATAAGCAAGAGATCTTCCAAACCAATCGTTTTCGGTCTGGTCTTTCTGCTTGTCATCAAAATCAATGATAGACATGGGTGTTGAAAGTACGTTAATTTTCCACCATTTAGATTTATTTTTTATTTTAGCTTGAGCCAGATCAGAAGATTTAATTTCTAAAGTTTTATTAGATTCTAGAGTAACTTCTTTGTCTACAAGACTAATATTTAAGGTGTTTGAAAATGATTTAATTCTATAATTGCTGTTTATTGCGGTAATTGTAAAAATAAGTTTTCCGTTTTGGTGTCCAAGATAATAGGAATTAATAGGCTCCGAGGAAGTAATGTTCTTTAGAAAACCCTCAAAAATATAAAAACAACCAGAGTTGAATTTATTTTCGGTTGTTAAGGGTTCTGAAAAAAATACAGGTTTTAAGGGCTTAATTGGATGAATATTTAATGAGGTTTGTGGATCAATGTTAAACAAAATATCGGCTTCAGTGGCATTGTGTTCAGAAATTGTATTAGTCGTTAAACTATTTTTAATAATAATTTTAGAATCAGAATATTCAAGGGTGTAATTCAGTGGATTACGAACAGAAAGTTTGTTCTCTGAAGACCAAACCTGTTTAGATTTAACTCCATTTATAGATGAAGTAATTAAATATTTTTTATGCTTCATGGCATATCACCTATTTCTTTTAAGAGTGACTGAACCTTTCTTGAATTATTGTCATCTTTTGAATAAAGTACTTTGTTTTTACTGCCGCTTCTTACCTTGTTAAGAGAAAAAACTGTGCCCCCAGTGCCTAAGTTGCTTCTTTCAACCGTCATTTCATCGAATTTCATATTAACAGTCTTGGCGCGCTCATTTGCCTTGGTTATGGGCTTTTTTGAAAAAGCAAAATCGCAAAAAAAGCAAAGGTAAATAACAACATATACTATTAAACTTCTAAAATTAATCATTTACGCCTCCTTACTTTGCTTTTTGAGGCTGGAATTCGATTTTTATCTGTTTTTAAAAAAACAGTTCGTAAATCATCTTTATAGGAATTGAAAGTTTCAATAGCTGACCATCTTGAGGCATAAGCAAAAAAGATTTTATCTTCATCAATAAGATCCCTTGCAAATTCTTCAATAAGCGCTTTAGATTTATTTATTGAAAAACTATTATAGTAAGCTCTAAGCAATATAGCATTGGCTATGTCACGGGTTTTAGAATTGAAATTTTTGGTGTTATTTTCTAGATCTTGAATTGATTCGGGTATTGCACCTGCAACATAAAGAGAATAAATGCTTGCAATGTTTATATGCGTTAATTCCAGATCTTTTTGTGCTTTGGCAGTCTCTAGGAGGTATAGGGCTTTTGGAGTGTTGCGGCTTTTGATTGCCTCGTGCCAGTTTTTCCATAATAATGAATTATGATCATTTTTATTTTCAATAAGTGAAACAATAATTTTTTCTGAAAAAACCTTGTCGCTAATAAAAGACCAGTTTTTTGAATATATTAGAGAACTTTCGGGTGAATTACTGAAAAATGAATCTATTAGTGGTTTTGTGGTTGTTATTGAAATATGCTGGTTTTCAAGTAATGAAAAAGCCTCTCTTTCAACTTCAATCGCTTTTCCTTTAAATGGAAGTGCCATTTCTTGAAGAGAATCCTTAAAGGCTACAATATCGCTTTTTATTAGCCCTTTTGGTGGAGGGATATTTGTAATGTCATTAAAAAGTTCAAGGTAAAGCCCGGAAATGTTATAAATGGCAATAAACGCTGTTTCTTGCCATTTAATATCGATATAATTAGAAAACAAATCTTCGTATTCGACAACTTTGTTTATTCTTTTACTAACGGTTGTGGGTTCGGTATTAACTTTTAGGT
>CAZQUK010000249.1:0-5518 GCA_964596435.1 uncultured Oligoflexia bacterium | reverse complement strand
CAAACTTTGAACACCAAGACTAATACGATTAATTCCTAATTTTTTATAAAAACTTAGTTTTTCTTTTGTTATTGAAGAAGGGTTGGCTTCAATTGTAATCTCTGTTTTTTCCAGGCGGGTCGAAAAAAAATCACAGTTAATAATTGATTCGATATCCTCACATGAAAGAAGCGAGGGCGTGCCGCCGCCGATGTAGACCGAGTCAAGTTTGTTGGGATAATGTGCGTTATAGATTTTGCCCTCGAGCGAAAGATCTGCGGTTAGTTTTTTAAAATCTTCAGATGTATTGGTGCTTAGTGTGGAGTAAAAATCACAGTAGTGACATTTTTTTTTACAGTAGGGTATATGAATATAGACTGAGCAAACGGTGTTTGTCATTTTCCCTTATTGTGGATATTATTGAAAAAAACAAAAAGCTATCAATAATTATGTTTCGCCTTTATCTATTAAACCAATGATAGAATTAACACCATCACAAAAAGAAGCCCTTAGAACACTAAAGGGTAAAAATAATGTTTTTTTAACTGGTCTAGCAGGAAGTGGCAAAAGCTTTCTGATTAAAAGTTTTATTGAATCGTTAGGAAACGAATCCTATCCCGTTGTAGCAAGTACCGGGGCGGCGGCAATTCTTGTTGGCGGCTGCACGTTTAATAGTTTTTTTGGGCTCGGTATTTTTGAAAGAGGCGCCGAAAAGACCATTGAAAGGGCTCTTAAAAACAGACTCATTAAGCGTAGACTAAAAAAAACTACAGGCGTCATTATAGACGAGATTTCCATGATTTCCGGAGAAGCTTTTTCTGCGGCAGAAAAGGTAGCGCGCTTAAGTCTTAATCCGGAAGTATCGTGGGGTGGGCTAAGAATAATTGCCGTTGGAGATTTTTCACAACTTCCACCAATTAGCCGTTATGGAGAAGAGAAAGACTGGGCGTTTCTTAATCCTGTTTGGAAGAAAACAAATTTTGAAAATGCAGTTTTAACTGAAACTGTCCGCACCACCGACGAAAAGCTAATCAGTGTCCTAAATTTTGTACGAAGAGGAATTGTAAATAACGAAGTAAGAGATTTTTTAAATTCCAGAATGTTTCGTCCAGCAAAGTTTGAAGAAACGCACCTTTATGCACACAGAAAAAACGTCGAGGAATTAAACCTGGAGCGATTGGGTGAAATAAAGGCAAAGGAATATGTTTTTGAAACCCACTACGAGGGTGATGAAAAACATATTGAAAATCTTAAAAAAAATGCCCCGATTCCCGAGGTTCTTAGGCTAAAAAAGGGTGCTCTGGTAATGTTCAGACAAAACGATATTGAGGGCAGGTGGGTTAACGGAAGCCTTGGGGTTGTTTGTAAGTTAACGCAAAAGGGGCTCAAAGTTGAAAAGCTTGATGGTCAAAGATTAGATGTCGATTATAGCGAATTCACACTATTGGATGCCGAAGGTATGCCGGTTGCAAAGGCAATAAACTATCCGTTGTCCCTTGCCTACGCGCTAACAATTCACAAGGCTCAGGGCGCAACGCTTGATAGATATCTTGTTGATCTTAAAGCCCTTTGGGAACCCGGGCATTCTTATGTGGCGCTTAGTCGGGCAAAGGATTCAAGCGGGGTTTTTGTTTTAAACTGGAGCACGGAATCAATAAAAACAAGCAGTGAGGTTTTAGAATTTCATTCTAAAATTGGACTTGATTAATTAGGCATCCACACAAAAATTCTTATTTCACATATAAGCATGGTGTGTTAACAATACGTTAGCCAACTTGCTCATCTCTTATGGGAAAGCCATAAATTTGAGGTGGGCTCGGGTGGAACACTAACCCCGCTTTTTGGGGTGCCTGGGTTATTAGTTTTTAATGGAATGACTTTAGGCAAAGCAAAAGCTTGAAATTGTAAGTGTACACCATGATCCAAAGGGAGGTAATTATGGCCATTTCTGAAAAGAATAATCAGCAGACAAATAATGGAGTTCTGATACCAGGTTATGAAACCACCTTCATTACCAGGGTTGAATTATCTGAAGAGCTTTTAGAGCAGATAAAAAATAAAATAGTAGATACAGTAAAAAATTTTGGTGGTGAAGTTATTTGGACAGAGGATTGGGGCAAGAGACGACTTGCATATCCTATCCAAAGAGAAAAACGCGGACGTTATACATATGCCGTTTATTCAGGAAAACCGGGTGTGGTTTTTGAGATTGAGCGTTTTTTAAAAATTCAGGAATCTGTTTTAAGATATTTAACAATAAATCTTGATAAAGAGTTTGATCCGGCGGCATACAGGCAAAAACGTCTAAAACAAAAAGAAGCAACGAAAAGAAGAGAAGAAGAGGAAAGAACCTCTCATCACAGGCAATAAAGTAAAGTTAAATATTAAAAGGGGACACTAAAGGTTATGGACAATAATAGATCAGACACAAAAGACAAAAAGGCGTATTCAGGAAGTAAAAGACCCAGAAGAGATTCTTACGACGATATGGACGATAAATCTTTTCAGCGAATGGGTTCCAGGCGCAAAATGAATGCTTTTTATGCAGATCCGGATTTCATTCTTGATTATAAAGATATAAAATTACTCCAGACGTTTCTTTCTGAGCACGGAAAAATTGTACCGCGCAGGATGTCCGGGCTTTCGGCAAAAGATCAGAGAAAATTAACGACGGCCATAAAAAGAGCCAGGCATCTTGCTTTAGTTGGTTATACATCTCTATAAAAAACAGTAAGGAGTGGCAATGCGTGCAGGTATGAACCACTTGGTTTCCAGGTGGGTTCGTGTTGTGCCATATTTTTTGAGTGCAGCATTTTACTTAAGTGTTATTTTAGCGGTTTTTTCACCACTTCCGATTCTTTTTTTATCTTTTTCGAGTCAGGAAAAACGCTTAATATTATTTGCAGCCATATCAAATATTATTCTTGTGGGTTTGGTTGCGGGTCCTGTGAGTATAGGTTTTTATTTTGTGTATTGTATTTCTTTGGCTGTTGCTTTGCCTTTTTGTCTTGTTCACTTTAAAACTCTAGAAAGAGCCTGTGCTGCAACGCTTTTGGTTATGACAACTGTTGGATTACTTGGTGTGTTTTTTTACACACTGGTTGAACAGGTAAATTTATTTAATCAGGTTGAGCTTTGGGTTTCAACGGTTGTGGATCAGTTTAGTGGTGCACTCAAGGGTGACGTAAAAGAGTTAAAGCAAAGTATAATTATTGAGCTTCCATCAGCACTTATGACGCTGGCAATTGTAATGGTGACTTTAAATCTGGTTTTAATTTTAAGAGCAAACCCCGATAAAATTAGAGAAAAACTAGAAATTCCCGAGAATTTTTTTCAAGTTTGGCGCGCTCCTGAAAAACTGATTTGGCCAACTATAGCGGCCGGCGCTTTATTAATGTTTACTTCAGGTTGGGTGGCTCACATATCATTGAATATTTTTAAAGTTTGTTTATCTGTCTATGTTCTTCAGGGACTTAGTGTTATAAGTTTTTTTCTTGTGCACTGGAAAATTCAGGGTTTTATTAAGTCGCTTGTGTTTTTGGGTGCGGTGTTTTTTATGATGCCCATGGTCTTGGGACTCGGGTTTTTTGACCTCTGGTTTGACTTTAGGAAGAAGTTAAGGCAATAGCTATAATTGCATCGTGCTCCGGACGGTGGTAGAAACGGGTCCGTTTTAAAATAATGGAGGATGATTATGTTAGTGGTTTTACGAGAAAACATAGAAAATTTAGGTAGAATCGGTGATGCGGTAAAGGTTTCTGATGGATATGCCAGGAACTATCTTTTACCAAGGAATCTGGTTGTTAAAGCTGATGAAAATAATATTTCAGAAATCAATCACCACAAAAAATCTTTAGAAAAAAAACGTTTAGCTGAGATAGCTTCAGCATCCGAATTGGCAGAGAAGTTAAAAGATTTTTCCTGTACCATTAAACGAAAAGTCGGGGCTCATGATAAACTTTTTGGCTCCGTATCCGTAAATGACATTGCAGATTCATTGAAGCAATCCGGGTTTTCAATTAGTAAAAACCAGATACACCTTGAAAAACCCATAAAATCACTAGGTGTTCATTCTATTAGTGTTAAACTTGCGCCAGAAGTTGAAGCGCCTGTTAAGGTTTGGGTTGTTAAAGAAGAGGGTGTTTAATTATTTTCTAGATTTTCGTTGGGGGGGGAATGCAGGATTTTTCAGATTTACTCGGAAGCGAGTTTAAAAAAAATTCTGATTCGTTCAATCAAAATTCTGTCAAACCATCTGCCCCCGGGTTGGCCTCAGTTGCTAGAATATTACCAAATAACGTTGAAGCTGAACGCTCGGTTCTTGGTGGTATTTTAGTAAATAATGATGCAATTTATCAAGTACAAGAAATTGGTCTTGAGTCTCGCGATTTCTACCACGATACACATCAAAAGATTTTTGATTGCCTGTGCGCGCTTGCAGAAAAAAGAAAACCTCTAGATTTTGTTACATTAACAGATTTTCTTAGGGATCGTGGTTGGTATGACAGTATTGGTGGCAGTGAGGCACTAACAACGCTATTTGAGGACAGTTTTGCAATAGCTAATATTTCTTATTATGCAAGAATAATTAGAGATAAGGCTCTGCTTCGTAGGCTTATAAAAGTTAGCTCTGAGATAACCACAGAGGCTTTTGAGGGTGTTGAGGATATTGAGGAGTTTTTGGATTCCACAGAGAGAAGAGTTTTTGAAATTTCAGAAACAAAACTTTCAAAATCATTTGCCTCTATGCAGGACATTTTGGTTGAAAACATGCACACGATCGAAGAGCTTCGCGAAAAAAGTTCTGACGTTACGGGGCTTGCAACGGGGTTTAGAGATTTTGATTCTTTAACGTCGGGCCTTCATCCTGGACAGTGCATTGTTCTTGCCAGTAGGCCGGCTATGGGTAAAACGAGCCTTGTGCTTTCGATAGCAAAAAATGTTGCAGTTGCCAAAACGAAAGATAAGGCCGTTGTTGCTCTTTTTTCACTTGAAATGTCAAAGGACGAGCTTGGTTTCAGGCTCCTTTCTTCACTTTCAAAAATTAATTCCAAGCGCCTGAAAACCGGAAGGCTCGCAGATAGTGATTGGCCAAAACTTGCAACAGCCGCCGATCAACTTTCAAAATCAAAAGTTTTTATAGATGATTCCGGCGTTTTAACTGTGATGGACATAAGGGCAAGGTGCAGACGCTTGTTGGCTTCGGAAAAAAGAATTGATTTAATAATCGTGGATTACCTGCAGTTGATGAAGGGTTCAAGGGGTTCTAAGGGGGATGGATCCAGAGAAAGAGAAATTGCAGAAATTAGCAGGAACATAAAAGCACTAGCAAAGGAGCTTAAGGTTCCCATTATTGCACTTTCTCAGCTAAATAGAGGTTTAGAAAACAGACAAGATAAAAGGCCCATGCTTTCTGATTTGAGAGAGTCTGGGGCCATAGAACAAGACGCGGATTTGGTTTGTTTTATTTATCGTGATGAGGTTTACAACAAGGATTCAAAAGACAAAGGTGCTGCGGAGCTTATCATTGCAAAACACC
>CAZQUK010000248.1:0-5528 GCA_964596435.1 uncultured Oligoflexia bacterium | reverse complement strand
GTATTACCAAGTTTATCAAATGCAATTGAGGATGCGCCTGAATACTTTGTAGGATTTTTTTCAAAAAGATAATCCTGTACAGTTACCCATGAGCCTGAAAGCTTACACCCAAGTTTTGAGGCACCTTCTTTTTCACCGCAACCTGAGATGTGAAGGGCCATACCTAGGGTTAAAACAATTACAAAAGCAATACAATATTTTTTATACATTGAATCTCTCCCAAAATAATTTTTATGTTATTTATTAAAGTGCTTATGGGTTTATTGTATTACATGTTTTGTGTGTGGCAATAGAAATATCGTTTAATCTTTTTAAGATTTAAGAGTTAGCTTTATCGGACAATGATCAGAACCCATAACAGAGTTTAGATGCTCAATTTTTCTAAACCTGGAAATATGCTCCTCATTGCAGGTAAAATAATCAATTCTCCAGCCAATGTTTCTTGCCCTTGCGTTTGTTCTGTAGCTCCACCATGTGTAATGTTCAGGTTCTTTTATAAAGTGTCTAAAACCATCAACATATCCACTTGCAAGAAACTTAGTCATCCATTCGCGTTCTTCTGGCAAAAACCCAGGGCTATCCTCGTTTGTCTTAGGGTTGGCAAGGTCAATTTCAGTGTGCGCAATGTTATAATCGCCACAAATTATAAGATTCTTACCTTTTCCCCTGAGGCTTTCACAAAGTTTATGAAATTTTTTGCAAAAATGTAATTTATAATCAATACGTTTTCTTTCAGGCTGGCTGTTTGGAAAGTAGGTACTTATTAATGTAAAATTTTTATAATCAGCAATAATTATTCTGCCCTCATCATCAATTGATGTGTCATTAATGAGTGTGGTAACGTTTTGGGGTTCTTTTTTTGAAAACATTGCAACGCCACTATAGCCAGGTCTTTTGGCTGAGTTAAAAACTGAATGGTATTTTAAGGGGTGAATTATGTTTTCACTAAGCTGCTCCGTCTTGGCTTTAGTTTCTTGTAAACAAACAATATCAGCATTTTCTTTTTCAAAAAAGCGCTCAAACCCTTTTTTGTAAACTGCACGGATTCCGTTAATGTTCCAGCTGATTATTTTAATATCACTTTTCATTCGTTTTATTTCGCGCAAAAAAAAATATAAATCAAGGACTATATTCCATAAACTACCAACATTCACACCAGAATTGAAATTCTTACATTCTTATAATCTTACGCCAGAAAGAGAAATAATTTTTTTAATAAGCTCATCATACGTTAAACCGCCTTTTTGTGCCGATTTACCAAAATCCTCGTCAGAGGCAATTGCAGGGTTTGGATTTGCCTCAATAAAAAAGAAATCACCATTATCGTTTAATCTAAGGTCAATGCGTCCGTAACCTTTAATTTTAAGAAGCCTGTAAATTCTTTTGCAGGAACTTGCAATTTTTTTACTTAACTCAGGTGGGAGTTCTTTTGCTGGTCCATTTTTTATTCCCCACTTTTTACGGTATTCTTCGTCCCACTTGGCCTTAAAAGTAGCAATTTTTGGTGTTCCATCCGGAATTTCATTAAAGAAAATTTCGCGTGGTGGAAAAACATTAAGTCTATGGTTCCCAAGTACGCTAATATATAGCTCTCTTCCCTCAATGTATTCCTCAATAATGGCGTTACATTTAAGACTGTCGTGTATGAACTTTATGCGTTCTAATCCATCTTTTTCATTATTTACAAAAGAGGCTTGTGCAATTCCATCTGAACCCTCAAGACCAAGAGGCTTTATAAATGCCGGGTACTTGAAGTTTTTGAGCCCTTGTATGGGTCGGTTAATTGATGAAACAGTGAATTTAGGAACTTTAATTCTGTGAAACGACAAAATCTTTTTTGTAAGACCCTTGTCCTTGCATATTGCAAGAGAGGTCGGTCCGGCTCCTGTGTATTTAACTTTAAAAAGTTCCAGAATTCCTGCCATGTGCGGTTCATGCTCGCGGTTGCCTTCAAATGATTCTAAAAGATTAAAAACCAGATCTGGTTTGTTTTCCTGCAGCTCTTTAAGTAAAAAACCCAAATTTTTATAAACTCCAAATGGTTTCACATCATGTCCCAGCCGTTTTAGCGCTAAAAGTACATGTGTTTCATTTTTCCATTCTAAATTTTCAAGGATAAGATGTTTTGAAAAATCCTGGTCCTCTGGTGGGTTCTCAAGTAAATCAAAAAGTAGTAAAATTTTAAGTTTCTTTTGTGTTTTCTTGTTTCTGCCCATTTTTCATCCTTAAACTGTTCTTTTAAATTGTCCTGTGAAAAGATAATTGCTAACTAATGTTGTTAGATATGCTGTCACTTCCATTAGTGTTTTATCATTTGGCTTACCAAGCTTAAGATCAAGAACATGGCACCTTTTAATTAGTCTTTTTGTAAGTTTATTTACATTGTATTTTTTTTCGCTTGTCCAGTGTCCAACTGCATTTACTATTTCTTTACGGTTTTTTGACATGAACTTTCTTGCGGAGAATTCTTTTATTGGCAGTGATTTGTCACCATTAAAAATTTCTAGAAGATCTTCATCGTAAAAATCTGGGTAGTCACCGGCGTAATTTCTTTTTTTGTTTGCATAATAACGCTCAAGCGTGCTTTTTAACTTACCGGCACTCGAAATTTTGTAGCCTTTTTCTGCTTTTATTGGCTTTTGGGCAAGTTCCTTAACTGTTTCATCAATAAAAATAAGTTTTTTTATGGCCTTCTTGCTTGAGTATGTCTCCTTCCAGTTTGATTCAGGGTCAAGCCATATCGCAAATGTTTCTGCAAAATCTTCATCTGGGTGAGACTGGGCATACCAGTTATCAAGGTTTTGGACATATTGTTTACTGTAAGGTTTGGGCCTGTAACAATCAGGGTCATAGTCTTGCTCGTGAGAGCCAAAAAGTTTTTGCCATGTTTTTTGCTTTGAAATTTTATATGCATGATCAAAGCAGTGCCCGGCTTCATGTCTTAACAGTTTCATGAAGTAGTTTGAATCACCACCCTCAGCTTCTAACATTATTTTTTTTTCAAGCGCCTTTAACCGTGAGTGTGCAAGGTAGAAAGGAACGGAAATATAAGAGAGGCCCTCGGGTGAAAACCATTCGTCGCCAAGGTAAATTTCAGGTTGAAAATATTTAAATCCTGCAAGTTCAAGCTCACTGTAAAATTTTTTTATTAGAGGCTCAACCAGTGAGTTTTCAATTTTAATTTTAAGGTCCTTGATGCGCCACTTTAAGAGTTCATCGTCACTGAGTTCGGACCATGGATAATCTTTAGGTGTTTCCTGTTCAGTCATAAATTATTAGAAAATATTAACATCTTTGGGTAAATTTCTGCCACAATAAATTTGTAACTTGCCTATTAATATTCACAATTAATCATTCTTGCAAGCCAGTACTGTTTTCCTCCGTCCATCGCATATCCTCCATAAATAAGGTTACCTTCGGTGTCAAAATTTAAATCAGTTCCTTGAACAGATTCTGTTTCTTTATACAAATATGATTCCAAGGTTGACCAGTGCTCACCGCCATCGCTCGATTGGCGTATTAGCACTCGTGCGGCCAAACTGTTTTCAATTGCGTAGCCAATTGCATAAACATTATCCAGATAATCGACTTTGATCTTATTGGGCTCAGCAGTTCTTCCTGATGGAAGCTGAAACTTATCAACAGTTCTCCAGCTTGAACCACCATCATTACTTTTTCTTACAATCCAGTGTGCCATTCCGTTTGAAGCGTAACCAATGCCGGCAACAAATATTTCATCTTTTGAATTAATTGCAATACTTGTGGCTTGTGAAGTATAACCAGCACTCGATTGATACTCACTTACGGTTTCCCACGTACTGCCGCCACCTGTTAATTTTCCAACAAGCCAAATGTCACCATTTACCTCATTGATCGTACCTGAAATAAAAAGAGTGCCCTTTGAATCAACAGCTATTCCGTAACCTTCTGTATCGTTAAATTCAGAGTACGAAAAATCCTGCACAGTTTCCCAAGTTTTTCCTTCGTCCGTGGTTTTTCTAACAACCAAGTGTGAAATCCAAGTATCATTTTTCGCATAGCCCACAGTATAATAAGTATTTTCTACCGCTTTGATTGTCTGAAAAGCCGAAGATATTGTGCCATTTTCTAGTATAAAACTGTCAGTTGTTTCCCATGTTGTGCCATTATTTGTACCTTTTCTGACAACCCATTCGTGATCTAGATAATTGCCGTTTTGTCCGGGTACAAAAATAATATTTTTTTCCTGATCTATTGTAATGTGCCTTGCAAAAGCATCATCACCATCTCCAAATTGATCAATTGTTTCCCAGTTGTTTCCTCTGTCGGAACTTTTTCTAATAAACCAACTGCTTCTTTCGCTGCTAATAAGGCTTGCTCCTGCTGCATAGATAGTCCCTTTACTATCTGCGGCAATTCCAAATAAACTTGCCTCCTCTTCTCCTGAATGGATAAATTCATCAATTGTCTTTTTCACTTTAACAGTGTTTGTTAAATCACAATAGTAGGCCGTTCCTTTACTGCTTCCACAACCCTGGCTAAAAAAAATAAAAAGTAAAAATAAGTTTAAGATTATGCACGAAAAAAATAAATATTTGCTTGGTTTTGTCACTTTTATTGTTTTCATCTTCTTTTGTTTTCCGCAAAAGGTGTATACGTTAAGGCGACTCCAAACTGTACGGTTGAAAGTTTTTTAGATAACTCGTGGGTATCGATAATTTTTATTTTAGAAAAAGTAACATACTCAATATATGCTCCTCCTGCAAGTTGTGGGGTTATGCGATAAAGTGCGGTTCCTCTAGTACCAAATGGTTTTTCATAAACCACATCACCGCCAAGGTTGGTTGGCATGGATAAAAAATAATCTCCAAATATTTGAAAATTTAATTTTAAAATCAGTCGCTCTAAACTTGCACCCACAAATGGAGAAATGGGGTTGAACCTGACGCCCTTTCTATTGCCAATGGGGCGAGTAGGTTCAGAATATTGGTTTGTTAATCTGTAGTCGCTTGTGCCACCAAACATTAAAAAATCATAAAAATGAACGCCTAAAGAAAAACTGGCGCCAATTTGAAGTAATGTCGGCGATGATGCTCTGTCTGGAACGGATGTACTTGAATATCCAGTCATGGCGCCGACATCTAGCCATGCATCAAATTCTTTTACATCAGGTTCTCTTGCCTCAGAAGAAGCTTGAAGAAGCAGGAAAAAAAACAGGAAGTATGATGCATAAAAATTCTTAAACATTATATATAGGATAGTTTATTATGCTTTTACCTACAATGAGTTATCTGGGCTTAAATTTGCATTGTGCAGCGCACAACAGCGCGTTTAAGCAGGGGGCTTAAGCGTGCCCACCATTACAATGAAATTATAAAAAGCTGCATACATTTGAAATGTCTGGTAATTTTAAAGATAGACTTTATTGTTGAATTTTGGATGTTTTTTCTATGCAAGAACAGCTTGAAGCAAAGCTAAAATTTTTAACTGCAACTCATACAGTTGTTTTAAGTGATTTGCACATTACTGAAGGCGAGCCGCCTCATCCA
>CAZQUK010000247.1:0-5582 GCA_964596435.1 uncultured Oligoflexia bacterium | reverse complement strand
ATCCAGGAACAAAGCAGACACAATCTGTAAAAAAGCTTTTAGCAACAAACAGGATTATAATGACTGGCACTCCTATTGAAAACAGGCTGTCTGATTTATGGTCTCTATTTGATTTCTTGAATCCCGGACTCCTTGGTAATTTGAATGAATTTAAAAATTTTTCAAAATCACTTGGGGATGATGAGGGCGGATATGCACGTCTAAGAAAGCTGGTGAACCCATATATTTTAAGACGCCTTAAAACAGACAAAACAGTTATTTCCGACTTGCCAGATAAAGTTGAAATGAAAACCTATGCGACGTTGAGCACGAAGCAAATACTTTTATACCAGAACATGGTCAAGGATTTACAGGAGACCATAGAAGACATTGAAGGTATTCAGAGGAAAGGTGTCGTGCTGGCCTCCATAATGAAATTCAAACAACTTTGCAATCATCCCGACCAATATCTGGGAACGGGAAGTTTTAGGGAAGAAGATAGTGGTAAATTCATGCGCCTCAGGGAGATTTGTGAAACAATATATGAAAAGCGTGAAAAAGTCCTTGTATTCACTCAATTCAAAGAGATGACTGAGCCGTTAAGAGATTTTCTGAAGAGTATTTTCAAGCATGATGGTCTTGTTCTTCATGGTAGTGTGCCTGTGGCCAAACGCAAAGATTTGATTGATAGTTTCCAGGGAGGAGCTTACGTTCCATTCATGGTTTTGTCATTAAAAGCTGGGGGCGTTGGCTTAAACCTTACGGAAGCAAATCACGTTGTGCACTTTGATCGCTGGTGGAACCCAGCCGTTGAAAACCAGGCGACAGACAGGGCTTTTAGAATTGGACAAAAGAAGAATGTTATTGTACATAAATTTTTAACAAAAGGGACAATAGAGGAGAAAATTGACAATCTTCTTGAAGAAAAATCAAAATTATCAGGAGAAATCATTCAATCTTCAGGCGAGAAATTGATAACTGAGCTTGGCAACCAGGAGTTGCTGGATATGTTTAAACTTACGTTATAATTTAAAAGGGAGGTTTTATGGGTTATTGGGGTTTTGCTCCATATGTTTCAGTGGCTAAAAAAAAGGCAAAGGCTGATAAAAAATTAAAACAACTCATGAAGACGAATCCTAATATCAAACCTGTAGTGATCACTGGCAGTAGCATTGCTAGAACTTGGTGGGGAAAGGCATGGAATGTCAATCTTGAAAAATATGCCGATTATAGTAACCGCATAGGAAGAGGCAGGAGTTATGTGCGCCATGGTTCAGTTTTGGATCTTCAAATTAGATCCGGAGAAATTACTTCACTGGTTCTAGGAACTGCTTCAAGACCGTACTCCGTAAAAATAAAAATCGAGAATATTAAAAAAGAAATCTGGCAGCAAATAAAAACATTTTGTGAGGGTAAGCTCGATTCATTACAGGATCTTTTAACCGGAAATTTTCCCAAAGCGTTGGGAGAAATATTTTCTGCAAGGGGCGTGGGCTTGTTTCCATCACCAAATGAAATTGATTTTAGTTGTAGCTGTCCCGATGGGGCTTACATGTGTAAGCACATAGCTGCAACTCTTTATGGTGTTGGAGCAAGACTTGATGAGGAGCCGGGTCTGTTTTTTAAACTCAGAAATGCGCAAATCGAAGATCTGATCAAACAAGCAATTAGCGGTAAAACCGAAAAGCTGCTTAAGAAAGCAAAGAATAAAACGAGCAGAGTGATAGCAGACGGAGATTTGTCATCTGTATTTGGTATAGAATTGGAAGAAACTGCAAAAACTGCCCCTAGCGTAAGTGATGTAGAAAAGTTTGTTGTGGTTAGGGCAGGGTCTTTTGTAAAAAAGGAAAAAGGTAAAAGGAAAAAAACAAAAAAAATATCAAAAAAATTACGAAAAACAAAGAACAGAAAAAGTTCCCGTTTGCGCAATTCCTTGGGTAAAACAACAAAACCTGCAACCATTTAAGATTGACGCTAAGCCGCGAATGCGGAAACATCTTGCTTGACAATCATTCTGATATCTTACATAATCAAATACTCATTTGAATACTTGAGGAGGCTAAATGGCACCCAGATCGCGGAAATTCAAGGATGCGATATACGAACAATTGGCTCGGATCGGAAAGTCCCTTTCCAGTGGTCCACGCCTTGAGATTCTCGACATTCTCTGCCAAGGACCACGCACAGTGGAAATGATGGCTCAGCAAGTTGGCCAATCGGTTGCCAACACGTCGCATCATCTTCAGGTGTTACGAAGCTCTCGTTTGGTCGAAACAGGAAAACAAGGTGTCCATGTCACGTATCGGCTTGCCGATGCAAAAGTCTGCGCCTTCTTTTTGTCTTTACGAAAACTTGCGGAGTCACGGCTCCTCGAGATTGAACAGGTAACCCGTGAATTTCTGGAATCGCGGCATGCAATGCAGCCAACAACCCGCGAGGAACTGTTCGAACGGATAAGGCGTGGCGAGGTAACAGTCCTTGATGTGCGTCCAATCGAGGAATATCGGGCAGGTCATATTCCTGGTGCTTTGTCGGTTCCTCTGGACGAGATTGAAGAGCGAATGGCCACACTGCCTCATGATCGCGAGGTGGTCGCTTATTGCCGTGGCCCATACTGCGTCCTTGCCATCGAGGCAGTCGAAAAGCTCCGTAAACGTGGCTATCAAGCAATTCGTTACGAAGAAGGCGTCCCAGATTGGCGCGACAGAGGACTGCCAGTTGAAATCGAAACATCGGAGGTAATTCTATGAACAAAACCCTTTTTATTCTCAATGATCCACCCTATGGCACAGAGCGAAGCTATAACGGTCTACGTCTGGCGGGTTCGTTGGTTAAACAAGAAGAGCAGCAGGTTCGCGTATTTCTCATGGGCGATGCGGCGAGCTGCGCCAAGGTCGGGCAGCAAACCCCAAACGGATACTACAATATTGAGAAAATGCTCCGCTCTGTCACCAACAGAAAAGGTGAGATTGGGGTTTGTGGAACCTGCATGGACGCACGGGGAATTACACCTGGTGAACTTGCTGAGGGAACCAAGCGTGGTACTCTTGATGAACTAACCAAATGGACCCTATGGGCTGACCGGGTCCTGGTATTTTAAGGAGGCAATCATGACAGAACAGATCATTCACTCCATTTTACTCGCTATGCACAATATTGCTCTGGTTGGTTGTGCCGCCGCTCCGTTTTACAACCGTAACCTCGTGAAAACGAGAGCCCAATATGGTCCGAAGCTACACTATGAACTTGACAAAGTGGTAGAAGAAACTCTTCAGGGAAACGCCCCTTACTGCATGGTGTTTATTACCGTACTTTTTGCAACAGGGATTGCCATGCCACTGAATCATTACTTTTTTCATGGCGCGTTTAGCAATCTGCACACCATTGCCTGGATCGCGGTTGCTTTAAAGTTGATCTGCGTTTTCGGCATGATGGTTATCATGGGGCTGATATTCTTCGGCCTAAATCCCAGACTCAAGGAGTTGTTCGGTTCATTTGCTGTTCACTCTGAACCCGATCCTGATCGAGAAAAAGAGTTTTTCCAGAAACGAGCAAAAAGAAAAGCACTGTGTGAAACATGCCTGAAGTTTGCAGTCGGTGTTTTGGTTTTCAGCGCATTCATAGGGTTTGGTGTATAAATATTAATCACAAAATCGCGACAGAAAACCACCTTGAAAACGATGTTGCGGCGTACTATTAAGAATCTTACAATTTTCAGGAGGTCAATTTATGAAAAAATACTTATCAATAATAACAATAATAATAACAATAATGTGTTCTTTACAGGAACGAAACGCCTATTCAAAGTCTGTGTTATCCCCGAAAGAAATTCTTTACTGCTTTGGCGAATCGTATACAAGCCGAGTACTGTTTAATGTATACTTTACAGAAAACAATAAGATATTTTTTAAATACAAAATGAGATTTGGAAAACTTTCTAATGGAAAGTTTCAAGTAACCACTGAAGTACCAGAAACAATTGTAGAAGCAAGTATACTAGGTTTTAATGACCCAATATTTTCTCTAGATGAAAATATTAAATTTGAATTATACGAACCACACTATAATGAAGATTTCGGTATGGTTACACTAACCAGTGGTTTAAAAATATGGGTTGAAAGGCTTGAGGGTGTGGAATTTCAAGAAAATGTTGTAAATGGAGCGATAAGATTAAGCTTAATGTGTTTACCTCAAGTACAAAATAATCCCGCAAAAGGTTTTAATAACGAAATAATGAAAAGATTCAATTCAAACCAATAAACCGCCCTAACTTATCTGCTTAGCGTGACCTTAAAATCGTATTTGTCATCATACTTTAATGAATTGCATGATGCTGTGTTTGCATCTTTGTAGGCTGTTAAATATCTGCACTTTAATTGTTTCCTTATTGAACCACTTAATGAGGAAGAGGAATCACGCATGCGTGATTTTAGCTCCTGCCCCACGGCTCCTGTTACAATCATATACCAGTCGGGGGGTATATAGTTTTGAGAAGAATCATAATCCAAAGTTAGGTACCATTTGTTTTGAGGTATTTCCTGAGTTGAAGGAGCGGTCTTCATAATAGCTGTTCCTTCGTCGAGTTCGTCAAACATGGAAATATAAATCATTCTTGCCCCATTCTTAATGGCATTAAACCCCTGGCGCCATAAAAATTCACCTTCATACCTCGGCGATTGATTTTTGTCGTAACCCATAGCGTTGTAAAAAGAAAAGCCCGGAAAAATATTTGCCATAAAATCAATATTCCTGCCCTTTGTAAAAGTGATCTGATCCTCCTTGTAATTATCATTTCCGGATTTTTTCTCTAAAAAATGTTGTGCGTAATCTTCTGTTGTCGGACGCATATAAATACATTTTCTTAAAGCTTCCGGGAAACCCCACGAAATAGGTGTGTCGCTTAAGCAAAGCATGTCTTTTTCAGACAGATTACAACCCACATCGTTACATAATTTAATTAAAGCGTCGCCAACATCCGATGAAAGAGTTTCAAGACCAGCCACCATTTGACTTGTAATTTCGTTACTTTTTAAGGCATCATTCAGTAGCCCAACCGGGTCCACACTGAATGCCAGATCAACATTACCACCATTATTTTCAATTATATCGTTTGATGAACCCGTGAGTTCATCACACCATGAGCCAACTGTGCCACCAATAACACCACCGCATTTTGCCATAATAATTGGGTTAATATTTGCAAATCTTTTTTGGGCTTCACTCATTCCAGCATAACTGCCCGGAGTCCACGGTAATATAGAATCAAATTGCTTAAAAATATTCATCGCGCCATCTCTTACGCCATCATCTGCGCTTGCCCATCTTAAAGGTAATCCACCTAAAAGGGTCGCAGTGTAAGGGGCATTCGCGTATGAGTGAAAAAATGTGACTATCTGCTGGGCCTCAGTGTTTGTGGGGTAATAGTCGCCACGCCCGGAATCGCCGCTTTTATCTACATAACCGATCCCGTAAAGACCGACAATTGGAAGACCTTTATGTTTTAAATACCTGCCCTTTGTTACCTGCAGGTGATCAACAAGATGTGTCCAACCCCAATTGAGCAAAAAAACTTAAGTGTCTAGACGAAATAGATAGAAAAAGCC
>CAZQUK010000246.1:0-5587 GCA_964596435.1 uncultured Oligoflexia bacterium | reverse complement strand
AAAAAATACTTTACTATATTGATCACTTTAAAAAGCAAAAAAGACAATTATTTTTTGGAATTGGTATTAGTTGTCAGATAAAACGCAGGTTTGTTTTTTAAATCCACATCTACTTGGGAGGCTCCTCTTTACATACTTACGTATGCGCAGATTGTGTGGCAGTTTGTGTTGACACAAGACCACGTTATGAGCGATTGTAAGGGACATGAGATGGATTGTCGCGGGGCGGCAAATAAGCCAGGCAGTTAAAAATGTTAAGCGTCTTAGACAAATAGTTGCTGTTTTTGCCAAGCACGGATTTAACGAAGTTATTGAAAACATTAAGCTCGGGAAGTTTTCTCCGGCAATGTTTAAGGCAAAAGCAAAAACCATTGGTGAGACTACCGATGAGGTCACTCTTCCTGAACGGTTAAGAGCGGCGTTTGAAGAGCTGGGTCCAACGTTTGTAAAGCTTGGGCAGCTACTGTCTACGCGTCCTGATATTATTCCCGATAGGTATATTGAAGAATTCACGCATCTTCAGGATAACGTAAAACCTCTTGATTACGAATCTGTACGCAAAATACTTGAAGAAGAGCTTGGGCAGGATAAATTTGAAGAGATTTTTTGTGAACTAAAGCAAGAACCGCTGGCCTCAGCAAGCATTGCCCAGGCCCATGAGGCAATGCTAAATACCGGGGAGAAGGTCGTACTTAAAATACAAAGGCCAGGAATTAAAAAAAGTATTGAAACTGATATTTCAATACTGGCCTTTATTGCGGATCTTTTAGAAAAATATATTCCTGAATCCAGGGTTTTTAACCCCAAAATAATTGTTGAGGAATTTTTCAGGGTTTTGTCGTTTGAACTGGATTTTAAAATTGAAGCAAATAATACAATTAAAATGGCAGAAAACTTTGCCATGGTTTCTGATGTTGTTATTCCAAAAGTTTATAAGGAGCTAAGCTCCTCAAAGGTACTTGTTCTTGAGCGAATCGATGGTATTAGGGTTAACGATGTTAAAGCAATGGAATCTCTTGGCGTTGATAAAAAGCGGATTGTTGATATTGGTGCCAGGGCTTGTTTTAAATCCGTTATGTTTGACGGTTTTTTTCATGGTGATCTACATGGAGGTAATCTTTTTGTTCTTCCTGGAAATAGGCTTGGAATAATTGATTTTGGAATTGTTGGAAGGTTATCCAAAAAAGCCAGAAAGCAGTTTGCAAGCATGGTTCTCGCACTTGTTACTGAAGATTATGAAAATCTTTGTTATCAATATGCAGAGCTTGGAAATGCCGCTTCCAGTATTGATTTTGATTCTTTTCAGCGCGAAATTCAAAGCATGCTTTCCCCGTTTATGGGGCTTCCACTTAAGGAGCTTAATGTTGGAAGAATTCTGCTTGATTCAACAAGAATAGCAACCAAGTACAAGATAAGCGTGCCCGGTGACTGGATGCTGGTTTTTAAATCAATATTTACAATTGAGGGAATGGGCAGAATTCTTGATCCCGATTTTGATATGCTTACAATGGCAAAGGATCTGGCGCGTGATCTTGTAAAAAAACAATACTCCCCGCAGGCCATTGCAAAGGATTCGTTGTGGACGCTAAAAGAACTTGGTTTACTTTTACAGGTTTTGCCGCGTCAAATAAGGTGGATGTTTAAAAAATTCAATAGCAATGACTTTGCAATTGAAATTAAGAGCGATGAAATAGAAAACATTGGAAAACAGCTTGAGCTTGGAAACAGGCGCATGGGCTACAGTATTATGGCGGCGGGTTTGTTTGTTGCGGCGAGTGTATCTATTGAGTCGCATTCAGTTTATAAATTTATGGGTTACCCAATTTTTTCCGTTATTTGTTTTGGCTTAGGTGTTTTTTCTGTTTTTGGGTTTTGGCGAAAAAAATAAGTTTTAAAATGAGGCAAGAGGTGTCTAGCGATGAGGCTTTCAACGCGTGCAAGGTATGCACTTCGCTTTATGATAAGTGTGGCAAAAAGCTCAAACGATGTTAAAGTCGTTAGTCTGAACAAACTATCCAGGGATGTGCATATTTCCACATATTATTTACAGCAAATTGTAACACCACTTAGAAATGCTGGTTTAATCAAAGGTTATAGTGGTAAAGATGGCGGTTATAAACTTTCAAAAAAGCCGGAGGAAATCAAGGTCGGTGAAATAATTCAAACAGCAATAGGACCAATTAGTATTACAGATTGTATAGGTGATCCGTCTTCGTGTATTCAAGGCGATTATTGTGAATGCAGGGATCTTTATGCGCTTATTAACGATCGCATAATTGAGGTGCTTGACGATTATAATCTCGCAGATATGGTACGCAAAAATCTAAAAATGGAAAAGAAACAAAAGAAAAATTTAAATAAATAAAACTCCTAAAGTCCCAATAAACAGCAGAGACATATTCTTAAAAATCTTTTTATGAAACCGCCAGGATTTTTTTCGGAAAACAGCGCGGCGCTGCGTTAAAAAACAGCAAATTAGCGCGGCGGTTTATTCGCATACTTGACATATAATTCATATATAAATAGTATGAATTATATTCAAAATCAATGTGCAGCTTCAAAAGGCTGCTTCAAAAAATATGATCTTTTTATAAATTGCTAGTTTTGTGGGGGGGAAATGACAACACAAAAAAAAGTTAAAAACTCCATCTTAAAAGTTGAAAAAAATGACATATCAAATATGGACATTGAAGCGTTTGTTTATTATGCAAGTGACAACTTAAAATTGGGATCAGGCACTGGAAACGCCATTTCTATGCGTGGTGGTCCTTCAATTCAGGAAGAACTCGACAAAATAGGAAGCAAAAACGTAGGTGATGTAGTTATAACAAAAGCCGGTAATTTGAAGTCAAAATTTATTATTCATGCTGTAGGGCCAAAGTTCCAGGAAGAAAATATAAATGAAAAACTTCAAAACCTAATCCTGAATACACTTAAAGAGGCTGAGCAAAAAGGAATAAAAAAAATCGCATTTCCTGCTATGGGGGCAGGGTTTTATGGTATCCCAATTAATACCAGTGCACTGATTACGATCGGGACAATTAATAAGTATTTGGAAAATGGTGCAAAATTTGAAGAAGTCGTTGTCTGTCTTAATGACAATCGTGAATATAAACCATTTAAAGCAAAATTAGAAAATTCAAATAAATAGAATTTTGGAGGCAAAATAAAATGAGTGAATTACTTTATTTTAGCGAACATACGCTTCAGGAAGTTGCGTTGGTTTTTATGGGGACAATTTATGTAATTCGTATTATTTGGCTGCTTAGTTTCAAGGCCGGTAAAGAACGTCAACCTGCAACCGGGTCACAAAATACAACAAGAAAAAAAGGAATCATCTATTCGTGGGCAAATATTGCCATGCCTTGGGTTATGGAAAGCACGAGGAAAAAATTTTTTCTCTATCTTCAATTTGTGATTTTTCATCTTGGTGTTGTGGCGGCAATTAGTTTGTCTTTCATAATTCCGTATCTGCCGTTTCTTCTTCAATATGAACTATTGGTTCTTGTTACGCAGACAATAATCTGGGCTGCTTTTATTGTTGGTTGCATGCGCATTATCAGAAGAATTGGTAGTATTTATATGAGGAAAATCAGCTCTCCTGATGATTATTTTTCACTATTTCTGCTTACGACTTGGTTCTTCTTTGCAGCGTTAAGTGTTCCAAATGATCCGACTATGAGTGAAGAATATTTATTGGCATTTTTTCTTTTAACGGCATTTTTTCTGGTTTATGTCCCATTTAGCAAGATATCCCATTATCTTTACTATCCGTTTACGAGGTATTATTTCGGTAAATCGATGGGACACAGGGGTGTGTATCCAATTCAAAAGAAATCCTGTTAAAATATTAAAAATGTAGGAAGTGATTATGAAAAGTCAACAATCATATAAAGCAAAAATGGTAATTGAAAGATTAAAAAAGAAAATGAACAGGCAGATAGTTGGTTCAATGGTGGGGTGTGTGCATTGTGGAATGTGTACAGAATCCTGCCATTATGTATTGGCAAACCCAGGTGATCCAACCTTTGCACCAGCCTATAAGGCCGATAGAATTCGCGCTTTTTTTAAACGGTACATAGATTGGACAGGAAGGGTTTTTCCGTGGTGGGTAAAAGCTAAGGATTTGTGCACCGATGAAGAACTTGAAGAACTAAAGGATATTGTTTTTGGAAAATGTACAAATTGCAGAAGATGTTCCTTTAACTGTCCGATGGGCGTTGATTTTGCAACCTTTAATCGTATGGCAAGAGGGCTCCTTGTGTCTGTTGGGGTAATGCCCGAAGGTGTTGCCGTTGTCAGTAAAGATCAGTGGGAAATCGGTAACCAAATGGGTGTTTTAAAGGAAGACTACTTAGACACTCTTAACTGGCAGTCAGAGGAACTTTCAGATGAAATGGGTGACGAGAAAGCAATAATTCCGATAGATAAGAAAAATGCAGAAATTGTATATACTATAAATCCTCGCGAAGTGAAATATGATCCAAGAACAATCCTTGATGCGGCTAAAATTTTTTATGCGGCAGGAGAAAACTGGACAATGCCGGCTGAAGGCTGGGATATGACAAACTTTGGTCTTTTTTCCGGCGATGATGATCTTGGTGGGGCTGTTGCAAGAAGAGTTTACGAAAAGGTGAACGAACTAAATGGTAAGAAATTGGTTATGTCTGAATGTGGGCATGGTTATCGTTCAACACGTTGTGAAGGACCCAATTGGGCCGGTATGGATATCGGGTTTGAAATGGAAAGTTCT
Source organism: uncultured Oligoflexia bacterium (assembly GCA_964596435.1). Taxonomy (GTDB): domain Bacteria; phylum Bdellovibrionota; class UBA1018; order UBA1018; family CAZQUK01; genus CAZQUK01. The sequence goes on along the minus strand of CAZQUK010000246.1, from coordinate 834 downwards.
GTTATTACAATGCTGAGATATATTAAAGATGGGCGCATAAAGGTTGATAAGACAAAAAATTCGGTTCCAGTAACCTTTCATGACTCATGTAACAATGCCCGTAGCTGTGGTCTTACGGAAGAGCCGCGTGAACTTTTAAATTTGGTTTGTACAGATTTTAGGGAAATGTATCCCAATAGGGCCGAAAATTTTTGCTGCACAGGCGGCGGCGGCGCAATGTCCATGTCTGAATACACACCAAGAAGATTAAAATCAGGAAAAATTAAAGCTGAACAGTTAAAAGCAACTGGGGCAAAAATTGTTGTTACTTCTTGTCATAATTGTGTTGACGGACTGTCTGATGTTATTAAGCATTATAAAATTGATATGCAGGTTACACAACTTGTGAATCTTGTAGCGGCTGCTATTATTATTGAAAAAACTACGGATAAAAGTACAAAATATGCGACAGCACTTCCGCTTAAGGGTCGTAAAATACTTGTTATTGATGATGAACCGGATGTTTGTGTATTTTTGGCGGCAGTATTTGAGGATAATGGCGCAATAGTTATAACTGCTAATAATGGTGAAAGTGGAATAAAACTGGCCAAGTCCGAAAAACCCGATCTTATAACGCTTGATATTTCAATGCCGGGTCAGGATGGTGGAAAAGTATTTGAAGCAATAAGAAAAGACCGGGAAATATCAAGAACAAAAGTTTGCATTATTACGGGCAGGCCAGAGCTTAGAAAACTTATTTACGAAAGACCTGTTCATCCACCAGAAGGTTATCTGGATAAACCAGTTACTGAAAACGTACTTTTATTAAATGCTAGAAAGATATTGGATCTTTAA
>CAZQUK010000245.1:0-5600 GCA_964596435.1 uncultured Oligoflexia bacterium | reverse complement strand
ATCGTCGTTCGTTAATTTAACTTCAGAATTATTATTACAAGATGCGGTATTAAACTTTAAAACATTTGAGGCTGAGCTTGCATCCGGAAAAATCTCTGCTCTTGGAAAAATTTCTTTTTTTATTGATCGACTTCCAAAATTAGCTCTAAAGCTTGTACTTAGGGGAAATCGCTTAAAAATCTATCCTTTTCAGTATGCAAAAGTTGATGGAACCTTGGGGGTAAGCGGCACTGAGTTTCCATATATGATTAACGGTGATGTCTGGGTAAGATCCGCTTTGTCAACAATGCCCGTTATGCAAGGTGGTAATGCCGGATTCGGACCAAAAGTTGCCAGATACATGCCTCAATCCAACGTATCTACTCAGGGTGATTATCCAAAGCTTAAGTTAGATATTCACGCACAAGCGGATGGCGGAATTTTAATTAAAAATGACCTTTTTGATGCTGAACTTAAATCAGATATTCGGGTTGTAAATACAATAAACGCACCAAGACTTATTGGTGAAGTAAATGTAGTTGAGGGTAAACTTTTATTTAAAGATAAGGATTTTCAGATTCAGTCTGGAACGGTGGTGTTTGACAGCCCAACCGTTATTAATCCAAGTTTTAATCTAACGGCCATTACGTCTTTTAAGGACACAAACGTTAAGTTGTATTCAGCGGGTAGAATGGATAACTATACAATTGAACTTTCCTCAAACCCCCCGCTTCCTGAAAGCGAAATTCAGCAGTTGCTTGCGGTAGGATTTACGTCGGACGATGTAAATAAATTTCAAAAAACAGATAAAACAATGGTCAGGTCAGGTCAAGCTGGTGCACTTGTTTTACACTCTACAGGTTTTAATCGGGATATTAAAAAAAGAACTGGAATTGAAATTGAGCTTCAGGAGACAGAAGATTCAAGGGCGGCTTCAAGCGTTTTTAATAGAAACATAAGCGGACCACAGGATTCAAGTTCACCCAAAATTGTTGTTAAAAGAAAAATTACAGAAAAAGTTGGTGTTTCGCTGGGCAGTTCTGTTGATGTCGGATCTGGCAGACAAGTAGAGGGTAAGGCTGAGGTTGAATTAAACAAAAACTTGTCCGTTATGGGTGTTTACAACACATTTGAAAGTAGTGGATCAAAGGATAGTACGGAATCCTATGGTGTTGATGTAAAGGTACAAAAAAAGTTTAAATAGCTTTTTAAGGTTTTAGGAGCGATGTAAAGAAGTGAGACAGGAGTCAAACAGGAATAAACCAGGATGGTTAATAATGGGTTTTTTACAAATTCGCTCATATTTAATGGTTTGCAGCACTTTTTTGTTAGCGTGTCTGCTTTTTTTGGTGGAAAATCCCAAAATTTACGCCCAAAGCGAAACTGAATACGATGAAGGCGCCAATATTGTAAGAGTGGAAAAATTTGAGTTTTCTGGTGTTACTGTACTGAAAAAACAGGAAATTGAAAGCATACTTGAAATTCAAGTTGGAAATGCTTTAGATAGGGCCAAGGTCGTTAAAACGGTTGAAAACCTAGAAAAGCTTTATAAAATTAAAGGGTATTTTGATGTCTCCATCAGGAGTGAGTTAATCAGGGAAGAAGATGAAAATGGTGAAACAATTTCTGCGCTCACGTTTTATGTGAAAGAAGGGCCACCAACTAAAATTTCAAAAATTGAGTTTGTTCCTATTGGAATAACTAGTGGAATATTTCTCCGCTATTGGGAACTGGCCTATGCAAACTTGTTGTCAGTTTTAATGTTAAGGCAAGGGGACGTTCTTGATCAGGAAATTGTATCACAAGGAAAACGCGATATTCAAACTTACCTGGCACTGGATAATTTTATAAACGCCAAGGTGGTTGATGTTAAGTTTTATTATTCTGAACCCAAGGATCAAGAAGAAAAGGAAAAAGCAAATTGGGTATCCCTGGAATATCATGTCGCACTTGGTGAGCGGGTTAGTTTTGGCTTCAGAGGAAACAAGCTTTTTACGCGGTCAGAACTTTTGGACCTTATTGAGGACCAGCGTGTGGTTGGTTTTGAAAAAGACTATGTTGGAAGCATTAAACAAAGAATTCTTGGAATTTATAAGGAGCACGGATTTACTGAAACTGAAATAGAAACATACAGTTTTATGGATGCCATTAAACAACAAAAGCATGTGACATTTGTTATTAAAGAGGGCAAGAGAGTAAAAATTGAAAAAATTGAATTTGATGGTAACGCATATATTACCGATGAAGAAATACAAAAAAAGTTTTATCTTCTAACTTCAAGACTTGTTCAAAGAAATATTTATGTAAAAAAGGATATCGAACAGGCCTCTGAAAAACTTATTGAGTGGATGAAGTCAAAAGGATTTTTAGAGGCACGATTAGTGGCTGTTAGTGAAGTTAAAAATGAGCTCGAAGGCACTTTTGGAGTAACAATTTTCCTCTTTGAGGGCGAACAGACAATTATAAGAAATATTAATATTGAAGGTGTGCGTGCCCTGCGTTTGGATGGAGTAAAAAAAATTCTCGCTATTGAAAATGATGAACCTCTGAATTTATTTGCTTTTAGCTCAGGGCTAGAAGCCCTTAAGGCCGAGTATCAAAATATTGGATACCTTGATATGAAAGTTGCCAACGAGGAAGCTCAAAATGTTGTTGCATATTTTCATCGCAATCGCGCTGCTGACGTAACTGTTGTTGTGGATGAAGGTCCCATTAGCCGTGTTGGTAGAATACAAGTTGATGGTCGAACTTTAACGCACGAAAGTATTGTGAACAGGGAGCTTGTTTTTAAAAAAGGAGAAGTATTAAAAAAGAACCAGATTATTGAATCAGAAACCCGCTTAAGACGGCTAGGTGTGTTTTCTTCGGTTAGAATTACTACTTTTGACGACGTAAGATGTGAGGGCTGTAAAGTTGTTAGAATTCTAATCGATGAAGGAACGCCAGGTTTAATTGCGGGCGGCCCTGGCTGGCGGAGTGATTTAGGTATCAGGGCCTTTGGGCAGATATCCTATAGTAATCTTTGGCACAGGAGCCATACGGTATCGCTTGATGTAGAGGCAAATAGGCGTTTAGAGGATTTCAGATTTTATGAAGGCAAAACGCGTCTTGGGTACTTATGGCCTTGGTTTTTGATGGACAAAATGAACTTCAGGCCACAGTTTGCCTATGAACTTAGGCAGTATTACCAGTTTAATGCTCAAACAGCTTCATTTAGAAGTATTCTGGACTATCCTTTAATTGAAGATCCAAATCTTATCGTTTCTTTAACTTACAGTCTTGAGGGTATTAGACAGTTTGATGCGTTTATAAAAGACGATCATGGTAACCGGATACCGAGTGAGGTTGATAATCAGTCACTTCGAATTGGTTCATTAATTTTTGCAACCCAGCTTGATTTAAGGGACCATCCACTTTCGCCCACTGAGGGATGGTTTGTTTCAGGCTCTTTTGAGGTGGCGCACCCGTCGTTTTTATCACAAAGCGTGCCTTATCCGGTTGGTTACACGCAACTGCAAGGAAGGATCGACAGACACATAGATTTAGGCGCAGCTTTTTCGGCATTTTTAAGCTTTAGAGTAGGTTTTGAGAGGAGTTTAATTGATACACCGAATGATGCCAAAAATGACCAAACTAATCCTATCGGTTCTATCCCGCTTATTAAACAATTTGCGCTCGGTGGGGTTGGTTCATTAAGGGGTTTTAAACCACAGGAGCTTAATTTACAGAGTTTTTTGATTCGTGGTACTGCGGCCTATGTAAATTACAGGGCTCAAATTGATTTACCAGTTAAGGGTTCTTTTAAGGTGGGGCCATTTGTTGATGCTGCAAATTTGCTCCGAGACAGGTTTTCTTTGGGTGATTTAAGGTACGGCGTTGGTGTTGGCGCCAGGTATGTCACCCCTGTCGGACCCGTAAACTTCGATATGGGCTTTAAGGTGGATCCAGGCCCTCTTGAGGACCCTTATAGGTTCCATTTTTCAATAGGTGTCTTATAGAAAATGGGCTTAGAGCTACATAGAAAGTGGGGGCCTTCTTGTCGGTTTTTACTGGCCCTTTGGTGGTGGTGTGTGAATCCTGATAACAGCGTGAATCTTAATAACGCGCCGCATTCACCACGTATTTCGCATAAAATTATGTTGACGTAGACACTATACTTTTGTAATTCTCAAGAACCTATGCAAACTCAAAAAACTTATCAGTTAAAACATTCAGGACCAAATGCTTTTCCCGTAAAGGGCCCACAAAAACCTAAGTGGTATATTGTAGACGCAAATGGGCAGGTTGTTGGTCGTTTGGCCTCAGTAATTGCAAAAATTATTACTGGAAAACATAAACCAACATACACCAGGCACGCAGATGCCGGTGATTTCGTTGTAGTCATTAACGCAGAAAAGATTGTTTTTACAAGGGGCAAGATCGATAAAAAAATTTACTACGATTATTCTGGTTACCTTGCTGGTTTGAAAGCAAGAACTGCTCGCGATCTTATGAAAAAACATCCGGATGATATTTTATGGCGCGCAGTATGGGGCATGACATCACGTTCTACTTTAGCCAGGCGTCAAATTCGTAAATTAAAAATATATGCAGGTGCAAAGCACCCTCATGAGGCACAAAACCCAGTATCTCTTACAAAGAGTATTGTATGGAGAACCCCGGTAAAATAGATTTTAAGATTATAAGGAAGAAAGGATCGGAGAAAACTTAATGGATAAGCAAATTCATGCAATAGGAAAACGCAAGGAAGCAGTAGCAAGAGTTTATGTTCGAGCGCCCAAAGAGGAAAAGGGTAAAATTATTGTGAACGGCAGAACGTTTGAAAATTTTTTTCCACGAGTTGCTGCACGCATGATTATCAATCAGCCACTAGAAGCAACCGCAACTGTTGATAAGTACGATATTATTATTAATGTAAAAGGTGGTGGTCCTTCAGGTCAGGCCGGTGCAGTAAGACACGGAATTGCCCGCGCACTTCTTAAAGTTGACCCAGAGTTTCGTCCCGTCCTAAAACAAAGAGGCTTTTTAACAAGAGACTCAAGGGAAGTTGAAAGAAAAAAATACGGTCTTGCTGGTGCAAGGCGCCGTTTCCAGTTCTCAAAAAGATAGTTTTATATTTACTTGGCGCATTATTTCTTTTCGTGAATGTGTGCAGAATTTTATTCAAAATTGCTGTATTGTCTAAGGAGCAGACAACACTTGCACTTGGTAGTAAAATAACCCATGAAAATTTATTTGGTGCTTACATGAACATGGATATGAACACGGATATGAATATGGACGTGGATATGGCCCCATCGTTTACATTGCCGGATCTTAATGGAAACGCTGTTGAATTTAATTATAGCGAGGATGGTTCCCGCTTTAGTGGCAAAGTAACTGTTATGGCGTTTTTTGCAAGCTGGTGCGGTGATTGTAAAAAGGAGCTTCCATATTTCCAAAAACTTTTTGATAAATATAATGGGAAGGGTGATGTTGAGTTTGTTGGTGTTCGCACCTGGCGCGCACGGGAAAATGAAAACATAGATAGTTTTGTTAGACGTTATGGACTAAAATTTTTAATTCTAAGCGACACGCCCACCGATAGCGCACTTACAGTAAAGTTGCAAAACTTTATAAAA
>CAZQUK010000244.1:0-5616 GCA_964596435.1 uncultured Oligoflexia bacterium | reverse complement strand
AAAACCAAAAGAGCAATAAGCAGTACTAGCCCCACAAGACCCGCCAGCACCAACATCCAAAAAGGAAACCCAAGTCCTGCAAGTGGCGCCCAAGGAGCCGGTTCTTCAGGTTTTGGATCTTGAGGCGAAATCCCTGACTTTACATCTAGAGCAAAACTTTCTGAAACGCCAAGAATTGAACTTGTTTTTTTATCAATGACTTTAAATTTTGGTACAACTACCTGTCCAGGCTTAAGGGGCACCACCACCTTAAGCAAGCGTTTATCATACGCACCATCGTTAGGAAGCTCCTGCGGCGCGGGTTCCAGCACCACCCATTCGCCAAGATCATTATTCTTTGTGGCGTTTTTATCATCCGTGTCTTTTGGAAACTCTTCAAGAGAAACACCCTCTGGTCCAATTTTTAAATCTGAAATATTTATTTCTTCCCCGGGTTCAACGTAAAATAATAACTTATCACCCACTGTGATTAGAGAGCTTGGCTCACTTGCCAATCTCAAAATAAATTTAGGTTCATTTTGATCAGCAGTATTTTTGGGGCCATTTTCCTCACCAAGCGCGGCATTACTAACGCCGGCGGCGAGCACGAGCCCTAAAAAAGCGCACAACCGCTTCTCCATAGTCCTCCCCAGTTGTAATTAATAATTCTTCAATTTTCCTTGTTCTAAACATGCCCTTTATGTCTTTCTCAAAAAGCGTGTTCCTGTCTTGGATCCATTTTTTAAAAGCATACGAACCTGTATCAACAAAACATTCTTCGTTCGTTTCAGGATCAAAAAACATGGTGTATCCAAGAGCTGGAACCTCAAGCTCTCTTTTGTCAACCCCGTGAACAACAACAACATCATGTTTTCTTGCAAGTTTTTTTAGAATTGTCTCATACCCTTCTGCAATTAGATCACTTAAAACAAAAACGATGCCACCTTGCTTCATTATTTTATTTGTCGACTCAAGGGCTGCCTTAAGATTTGTCCCTAATGTTTCGGCTCTGTGGCTAAGTATTGCGTGAATAACCTTTAATAAATGGTGCCTGCCTTTTTGAGGTGGAATTATTCTTTCAACTTTTCCACCAAAAAGCAGCACTCCAACCCGATCCCCAGTTTGGCTTGCGGCATAAGTTATCATCGCTGCAATTTCTGCTAAAATCTCACCTTTACTTTTATCAACAGACCCAAACTGTTGTGAACCCGAAACATCGACAACCAGAAATACTGTTATTTGTCTTTCTTCTTCAAATTTTTTAATTAGTGGCTCACGCACCCTGGCGCTTGCCTTCCAGTCCATGTGCCTTATATCATCACCGGGAACATAAAGTCTGTGCTCAGAAAACTGCACGCCTTGTCCTTTAAAATGACTTTTATATTGTCCCGACATAACGTCATTAACAATTCTTCTTGTTGTAATTTCTAGTCGCTTTACTTTTTTTAAGAGTTCTTCGGATAACACAATTTTTTCCAGATAAATTTTAGATTTAGTTCCTTTTGACCCCAATGTATTTCTACATTTTTTTTTCAAAAACCCAGGTGAGACTAACTAATTAAGGCTTGGGCCCCAGATTATTGAAAAAAGATCCTAGGGAACTTCAACCCGATCAAGTACCTTCTTTATAACCTGCTCGCTATCAAAACCTTCTGCCTCGCCCTCAAACGAAATAATAATTCTGTGTCTTAAAACATCGTATGCAACAGCCTTTACATCTTCCGGGGTTACAAACCCCTTGTGCCTTAAAAATGCATGTGCCCGACTTGCCCGCGTTAAAGCCAACGTGGCTCTTGGTGAAGCTCCAACTTGAATTATTGATTTAAGTTCGGGTAAAAAATATTTTTCAGGAAAGCGTGTGGAAAAAACAATTCTTAAAATATATTCCTGGACCTTATTGTCCATGTAAATTAAAGAACAGGCTTTTCTTGCTTCCAAAATCAACTCTGGCGAACAAACTTTTTGTGGTTCTGGCGGAATAAAACCACTCATTCGTTCTAATATTTTTCTTTCCTCTTCAAACCCGGGATAATCAACTTTTATCTTAAATAAAAATCTATCCAACTGTGCTTCGGGTAATGGATAGGTTCCTTCCTGATCGATTGGGTTTTGTGTCGCAAGAACGATAAAAAGATCATCAAGTTTATACGTTACATCTCCAATTGTTACCTGGCGCTCTCCCATCGCTTCAAGCAGCGCGCTTTGAACTTTCGCAGGTGCCCTGTTAATTTCATCAGCAAGAATTAGATTACTAAAAATAGGTCCCTTTTTGGGCGTAAATTCATAAGTTTTCTGGTTAAAAATCATCGTTCCAATAAGATCCGTGGGCAATAGATCTGGTGTAAACTGAATTCTTTGAAAACCCGCATGAACGATGTTGGCCATTGTCTTAATGGTAAGTGTTTTTGCAAGCCCAGGAAGGCCCTCAAGTAGCACGTGACCATCGCAAAGAAACGCCATAAGAAGGCGCTCTAAAAGCGTATGTTGGCCAACAATAACTTTTGAAGCCTCAAAAAATATTGTTTCAACAAATTGGCTCTTTTTTCTAATTTCCTCAGTAATTACTTCAACCGTTGGTGCTGTCATGTCTTTAATTTTAACTCTGCTCATTTAGCAGTCAATAAAATATAACTTAATAAAAATACAAAATAATGTAGTGCGCCCTGAAATTAAATAATCACTAATTAATGTTGCGGCGCATTTTGGTCATATATTCTCGAATGTCTTCTTTCCCAATTTGCTTTGCCACAGAATCTAAGACTAAGTAAAGCCCCTCTGGGTCCTTTTGGGCAAAATACAAGTATTCATCAATATAACCACGCTCTAAAATTTTTGCCAGAAACTCCCCAACACCACCGGAAAGCGTTCGCTCCCCTCCAATAAAGCGTGGTTCCTGAAAAAAATGAAAAAGATCCAAAAACATTTCATTTAGATTTAGTTTTTTTATGGACCAGAAACCAAGAAACCTATTCGCGCCACCCCAAAAAGAATTTAAGGAGTACTGGGCATTCTTATCACCAAGCACTGACTCCAATAAAACAAGCAAAGATTCAATTATCATTGGCTCCATAAGTGTCTCGTCAACATATTCCTTGAATACAAGTTTGTCTTTGTTGTCCAGGTCCCAATAGAACGCCTCAACCATTCTTGATAGTTTCTTATCAGAAAGCAGAGCAAAAATTTCCTCCAGGTTTTCTGTAATAAATTGTTTGTGTTTGGATAAAAGAAGAGAAATTATTTCTGACACTCTCTTAAGTGTAGTTTTTGAGTCAAATTCAGAAATTAAATAATATATAATATTTGTAAATTCCTCGGGGCCATGGTTCTCAAGAGCCTTAAATATTTTTATTAATGATGCTTCAATAAATTTATCGTTTTCCTTATTCTCAAATAAATTTTCTAATATTTTTTTATTCTCTGGAACCGATGCGGCCGCAATAAAATTAACAAAAAATTTATTCATCACCTCATCATCACCGGTGCGATACATTAATTTTTTTGAAATGCTCCTTAAAAAGCCCAGATCTTTCATATAAAAAATAAGGCTAAAATTATTTTTATATCCGGACTTGGAATTTCTAAATTGCTCAGGAGTGCTTTTATTAATCTGGTAAAAAAGATCCCTAAGCACCCGAATGGCTCCAGCGTTTTCATAACCGCTTCCTGGTAAAATTTCATTCAACATTGGTAAGAGCTGCCTAATGTTATAAATTCTGGTTTTTACGTCGTAAGGCACAAAGGGTATCCGAATAAGCTTGTTTTTAGGGTGAGACAGCGCATGCTCTTCTAATTCGTGTTGGCTAGTCCTATCAATATCTTGATAACATTTTGGCAACTCTGGAAACCCCACCAGGGACTCTGCCCAGCCCTGTAAAACGGTTATCTCACCAACAGCTTCCTTTAGCGTTTTTGGAAACAGACCGCTTCCTACTGGATATTTTTGTTCAATCTCATCTGGCCAGACATTTCTGGGTTCATCGCCCCACGCCTCGGTGATTTTCGAAAAGAAAAGAAAAGCCAAATTTTGAGCCGTGGCAATAGAAATATCAGCGTTCAAACCCATAAGCTCAAGCATATCGAGCCCATTAATCAAACGCACCCTTGGTAGAGTTTCGCCCGGATAAAAATATGTAATAAGCCTGTGGTTTTTAGAGAGTCGATTTAGCCACTCATATAAATATGTGGCCTCGTAGTGATGCAACTCACCAGGAGCATGTCCATGCTCTAGTGCAAAGTAATTTAGAAACCCCACAAGCGAATCAATTACACTTGCCTCTCTACCTGTTGTTTTTTGTGATCTTATTTTTCCAAGAACAGGCTCTAGGCGCGAATAAAACTCATCAAATGACCAGGTTTTTATAGTATCTCCATTAGTTAATTCAAAACTAGTTACCGAATTATCATAATCGTCAACAACATCTAAGGCCCTACTCATCTTTGATCTTTCATCTAAAACACACTCACTATTGCCAACAATTCTTTTCATTTCTGAAAAATCATACTGGGTTTGAATAGTTTCGTTTTCTCTTCGTTCATCGCTAATTTTTAGACGCTCCAAATATAAAAGAATGTCTGGAAAATTATCCCTTCTTAATGTTTTTGCTAAATATTTTTGAACCCTATCAAAAGCCGTTTGTTCTTTTAAAATTGGTGCGGCCAAATCAAATAAATAAAAAAGGGCTTTTCTGGATTTAACCTGATCATTATAAACCCCTCTTGTTTTAATAAATACCGGGATTGCATCAAAAAGTCTAAAAGCCCTACCATCATCAAAGGCCAAGAGTCCCCGATTAACAAGCTCACGGGCCTCGGATTTTTCAAGAACAAGATCCTTAAAAACATCCACTTGAAAACGTAAATAATCTTTTCCCGTTTGTGTTTTTTTCTTCTTTAAAAACCCCACACTACTAACAAGATCACCGTATTCACCATCTTCATTAGCACAACTCGCGAAATTATCTATTCTTGACTGAAAACCCGCATCTGTAATCTTAAAAATTTGCATTCCGGGATTAACTTTTTTACAGCTTGAATATTGTTTTTCTTCGCGCAAGCCCCCACGGGGAGACTCATCTCCACTTAATATTTCGCTCCCCTTAAGGTTATGAAGACGCAAACTGGACCAATTAATATCCGCCGCCGTGTTTAATTCAACACTGTACATTCCCTTTTTTATAATATTCTCAAAAAGTATGAATAACGAGTCAACAAGTTCCTCGGCGCGTCCATCTTTTAAAAGTGTGGCAGACTTAACAAGAGAACCGCGAAGGGCTTTTTTGAACTGTGGTTCAGTTTTCATGCGACCAGAAAATCCACTAAACGTTTTAGTAAAAAGTTCTTCGCTACCGGCGCTTGACAACATTGAAGTATAAACATCTAAAAAGGGGTGCGCCCTATTTAAAAAATAAACCCGCCTTATGCTGCTTAAAAGATTTTCCCCAAGATTAGGATCATTAATTAAATATTTTGTAAAACCCCCAAACCACTTCAGAAGTGTTTTAATACTAACCCCAGAAATAGAATTAAAAAATATTTCGCCCAAACTCTCACCACCCGTGTCTTTTTCTTTTTTTAATATTAAATCCAAGAAATTCGCAACAGCAGGCCTGTCTTCCTTTCTGGCCAAATCAAAAAGCA
>CAZQUK010000243.1:3935-5624 GCA_964596435.1 uncultured Oligoflexia bacterium | reverse complement strand
CCACCAAGCCCCCAGTGCCCCCCACACTCCAGTCCCAGCCCCGCCCAGCATCTGCCCCACGCCCCTAATAACTTGCTTTTTTGTGTGGTGCGTAATATAGCTAACGCCACATATTAAAGTTTTAATGTTTAAACTTTTGGAGGAGCAAATCATGAAACATCTTTTATCCGCATTTCTTTTTGTATTAATAAGCCTTTTTTCTACAAATTCATTTTCTGATTCAATGATCGAAGTTGACAGGGGCCACAGGCTTTCTGGCAACGCCGAGCTTGGTGGCGAATTTTTATCATCAACTGGGGTTTACAGAACCGTAATTGGCGTTGAGCTTAAAAGTGGCGGAGAGGACCGTAACGGGGATATTATTTTTTTTGAAATTGAAAGTGATTTTGGCTGGCAGCAGGTTGATGTTAATAAATTTGACCTTAATTACGATATAAGAATCCTTCCATACGCTTCAAAAGACAAAAACGTCAAACTTGGTTTCCTAGAAACAAGATTTTTCAAGGACGTTGAAATTGGCGTTGACCAATACGTTAGAATCTCAGCTTTCCAAATAGGTTTAGATAGAAAAGCCAAAATGAACCCCACGTCAGGCTACGATGTATTTCTAAAATTCATGTTAAACGTTTTCACGGCACAGGTTATTGACTACACTCTTGAAAACCAGGAGCAACAGTCAGATGGCGGATTCTCCTTTGGTTCTGCTGATTTTCAAGTGGGCATCATTAAAAAATTCAGCAGCACCTACAGACTTGTTTTCTCAGTTGGTGCAAACCTTGAAACTGGCGCCGCTGCAGATATTGAAGAGCTGTGGACTGAACTTGAGCTTTTACTTGGCGAAACCGGGCACGCATCATTTTATGCAAGAAGCTCACGCCAGTGTTCGTATTTAACAGACCCGGAAAAAGCTGGCGTATTTGACGACACCACTCAAACGTGCCGCTCAGGCGCCACACTGGGACTACGATATAATTTTTAATCTTTATCGAATTATAAATTCATAAGATTTATCTGGGTTATAGTGCTAATATTTCTTTAAGTTAAAAAAGAAATTTCTATGAAGCATTCTCAACTTAGATTGACATTAAAGGCCAGTATCCGTGACGCTATATCGTATAGTTTTATGGTGGGCGTTGGCGAAACGTTTATCCCGGCCTTTGCGCTAACCCTTGGCTTGAGCCAGGTCGCCGCAGGACTCACCACAACGATACCAATGCTTGCCGGTGCTTTTTTGCAACTGCTACTTTTTTTTATTTTTGCCAAGAAATTACACTCTAGAAAACTCTGGGTTCTTACCTGCTCACTAGTTCAAGTTTGTATTTTTTTGTGCATTATTTATTATGCACTTAAGGGAAAAATAAGTTTATTAATATTCTGGACCATAATGACTGTATACTGGTCGGCCCACTTTATGTCGGGTCCGATATGGAACATATGGCTTGTTAGTATTGTTCCAAAAAAAAGTAGAATTAAATTTTTTACACGCAGAATGCGCTTTAGTCAGATTTCAATATTCATAGGTGTACTAGCCGGTGGCTTTATCCTTGAATACGCTTTTAAGGACACTCCACTGCTAGCTTTTATTATACTATTTACGCTAGCTGCACTTGCAAGAACATTCTCTTCAATATTTATAATAAAACACAGGAACAACAAAAGTGGCTCTAGCAATTTTGATGAAGTTAGATT
>CAZQUK010000243.1:0-3925 GCA_964596435.1 uncultured Oligoflexia bacterium | reverse complement strand
ATCGCCATCTTTAGGATATCTTAAAGAGTATAAGTTTTTTATTCTTCTTCTTTATTTTTTTATAGCTTATTTTGCCGTATATGTTTCATCACCTTTTTTCTCACCATACATGTTAAAACAACTTAATCTTTCTTACATTGAATATATGATCCTGATTTGCACCGTATTTATTAGTAGGGTTGCAATTTATCCGTATTTATCGAGTTTTCTAAAAAAGAAAGATTCCTATTTTGTTGTTGCTGTTGGACTCTTGGGCATTATTCCCCTTCCAATTTTGTGGACATTTAGTACAAATTTTATATATCTTGTAATACTCCAAGTTTTTTCTGGCATTACATGGGCCTGCCACGATCTTGGAATATTTTTTCTGCTTCTAGGACAAATGGAAGAAAACAGGCGCTCAGCTTTTCTGACATTAACAAATTTTTTCTCCTCAGTTGCTATGTTTTTAGGTTCAATGCTGGGTGGATATTTATTAAAGACCTCAGGCGAAAGTATTAGTGGTTATTATGAAATTTTTATCCTATCAACAATATTAAGAATTGCGCCGCTCATCCTCCTTTTTTATTTGTTTTCAAAAGTGAAATTCCGTTTTTTCCATTATTTGCCAAGATTTCTTGCAGTAAGACCATATTCGGGTGTGCTTGAAAAACCTATTTTATATCTGAATCAAAAAGAGAAAAAATAATCAGCAATTATTTCAAAACTCATTTTTTGATGGTTTAAGTTATTAAATGACAAACCATTCATATTCAAACTTATTTACAAAACGCTTGCGAAGTTCAAATTACTTTTAATTGTTATAGCATCAAGTAAGCTGATAACAATTACATTTTCGTCACTATTATCTGCTAAAACCACCATAACTGTCGCAACATTTGAATCCTCTCTACTGTCATTTGCTTTAAATGAAAATGTCGTAACAGAAAAACTTTCAGACTCAGGGTAAAATTCATACTCCCCACTTTCAGAATCAAGCAGTTTTACCGACCCACAATCAGGATGATCAACAATTACATAATGCAGTCTATCTCCATCGTTATCTGAAGCAAAAAGAACACCAGTATTCCCCTTATTAATATGGATTATCCCATCAACGGCAATAGGAGCGATATTTTTAACAACGAAATCATTATCAAATTCATTAAATTTTTTTTCTGCCACTAATACTGCATTTACATGTACTATATCACTATGTGATGCAACTACGTCTGTAACGTTTAGATTTTCCACTGCAATAACGGCTTGCCTGGTAATATATTTGTTTTTTTGAATATTTCTTCCACACCCGCTTGCCAAAAATATCAGCCAAATTATTACCAACAAATATACTGGAGCAAGCTGCATTCCTGATCTACTAAAAAACAATCCTTGTATTTTCATACGACCTCCGTTTCATAAATACAATTGTACCTGGAAATGTTTTTAGAAATATTTCATGGGTTATTCATTTATTTGCGTAATATTACTGCTTTAATTTTACAGATTGATTGAACCGCTATTTAGCTATTTAAAAAAACTACTCTCTTTGCAAATATCCTGAATCTTATTTCCCTTTTTTGTAAGTTCCTTATAGCGCTCAAGGCTCCCAATCTGTTCAGTTTTAACCGAATCAAACCACTTTGTATAAGATTCAAGTTCAGCTGATTTTAATTCAGGATTAAGACCAATTGATGCCCAAAGCACCCTGTTTTGTTTGAAGCGAGAAAGCTCCATTTCACGGCTTTTTTCGTACAGGGCATTAATGTCATTTGTACGTGTGTTATACCAGTTGTTTTCACTTTTAATTGAATCTGCACAAAGCTTGCGTAATTTTTTTCGAATATTATCAAACACAGGTGAGTTTTGTCCAAACTCTTCAATATGCGGATATTTTTTAACACTACTTGCAAAAATCGGAGCCCAATTATTTTCAAAACATATTTCAGCTTTTGCGTGCACCTGATCATCAAGTTGTTCTAAGGCTCTGTCTCTAAGTTTTTTTATCGTTTGCAGTTTTGCCCGGTGTGTTTCAATGGAAGTTGCTCTAATATTTTCAGAAACATCGTGCGTATCATCTAAGCTGTCTTCAAAACTTTCCAGCCAAAAATGTTCAGCATTAATAATGGAAAGCCTGGCATCCTGCAGGGCCCCTTCGGCTTCATATATTTTATCCACTATATTAACGAGTTCATTGCATGGATTTTTACCAGAATCATTAAAATGATCCCAGATATTTTTTAAGTTTTTTACATAAGTATCAAGCGCGGCCGTTTGTTCACTGAGTTTTTTTGATTTTATATATGGTTGGCAAGTGGCAACATTTGTACAACTAGCCTCTTCGGCTAACGCTTCAATAAGTTGTTTTTTTGAAACCTCAAACTCAGCCTCTTTTAGAAAAATTAACGGTTTTAATTGCGCAAGAATACTTTCGCGGCTTAGTCCCATTGAAGTGGAAAGCTTGTGCATTACAAAAAAGCCATCAATTCCTTTTTCTAATGCCGTGATTTTTTCCATTAATTTTTCATAGTTTTCACGCGCTATTTGAAAGTTTTTAAGTATCTCTTTTTTTTCCTTATCGTGCGTTATTGCTTCATGAATAAGCGAGTACAAACCGGATGCGCTTTCTGATACCACGTACACAGCAGCATTTATTGCCACGGCGCCTGCCGCAAGACCGGCACCCAAGGCTGCGCCTTTCATAAATAAATTTTCATTTTTTAGCTGGTCATTTACCCAATCTCTATTTTCCTGAATTGTACGGCGCCCCTCTGGCGTTAGTGACCACCGTCCACGCGATGGAACTGATGAATGAGAAGACGGCTCAATAGTTACGGGATTAACATCGGTTCCGCTAAAACAACTCATAGAGGCCATTACGCAACCTGTATCACCCACAGGGCACGCAGAAGCATTTGGGCAAGGAGTTATTGCATACGCATCTTTAATAATTAGTTTTGAAATTGAAATAAGTTTATCTACCCAAGGGTATCGTTTTGTATTAACTTCATGCAGCCGAGCCTGAATTGTCTCTGTTTCTCTTGCAATTATATCTATAAAACCACGCCTAAATACTGCTGTCGAAATGGAAATGTAGTCTTTTTTGTCTACAACATAAATTCTAAGTAAGCGGTTTAATTTTTCCCAATAAGCCTCAAACACCCATGCATCTTTTTTCCGCCTTATTTGCCACTTCTCAATTCCCATGCCGTTTTTTATAAATTTCTGTGCAAAATCATACTGATTAAATCTTTGAATATTTGTTTTAATAATTTTTACATATGAAACTTTTCCGGCTTCAATTTTCAAATCGCCTAGATTAACAATTCTCACAAAAGTTTTATTAATTATTTTTGTATCTTTGTTGTTTGTTGAAACAGAAAACCAACCTGGGTGCACGTCCTCCGATGAAAACGCAGTGCTTGAAAAAAACAAAGCACATAAAACCAGCGGTGTTATTCTAAAAAATGACACTATATTCGTACTCTCCCCAAAATACCTATCGTCTATGGAGCCGTCGTTCCTTAGATTAAAAGCGTTATTGTCAACATAATGTCAACTATATTGAGCGGTTAAAGCTTTGCTGCGACGTACAAGGAAGAGTTTAGAATCGTCTATTCGTGCTCGTAATGGCAACACCTTGGTATTAATGCGTCTGGATGTCCTAAACGAAAAACGGCATTTTATTGCCACGATAAGTACCAGGATCTTTTCAACGTAAAACGGCTTCCATACGGCCAAGCAAAAAAACTAATTCTCAAAACACTTTTCTATCTAAAAACTTTTCGCACTATGAGGCTGGCACCTACAAAACACAAAGGGGTCAAAACTATATTTGTAAATTTCCCGGTCATTTTTACGTAATTTTTTATTTGAATAAAATATTTTTATTATGAATAAATACCCGAGCAATAAAGGAGGTTCACCAGTGAACCCGCAGTGTGTT
>CAZQUK010000242.1:0-5636 GCA_964596435.1 uncultured Oligoflexia bacterium | reverse complement strand
CTCCAAATCCTCAATTATGCTTCAAACTCTTCTAAATGAACCGGACAGCAGTGATATATTTGGTTAAGTAGAATGATATCTGCGTTTGGAGATGTGTTTTTTAAAATATTTATTTCCTGGAAAATATATGAATACACAAATAACTTAAATTATCTTGTGGCGGCATATGGTGGTTCGATTTTACTTGAAGCTGTTTTTTCACTGGTGAGTGGTAAAATTACAGATTCTTTTAATAGAAAATACCTATTAATTTTATCTGATTTGACGCATGTTCTTTTGTTGTTGTTTTTTGTTCCACTGATGACATTTGATAATGACGTCTTAATTTATTTTGCTGTTATTCTGATAATTATTAAAAGTTTTTTACAAAATATTTTTTCTGTTTCTTTCGAAGCATATATAAACGACGTAGTTCCCAAAAAACATGTAATAAAGCTAAAAGCATTTATTAGTGGAAGTGAAAGATTCTTGCACCTCTTGGGTGGGGCCATTGCCGGTCTTTTGGTGGATAGATTAAGTGTATCAATTTCAATTCTTATTGATGCTTCAACGTTTTTGGCTTCCGCATATTTTGTTTCTTTAATAAAATATACATATAAAAAAGAATCTGAAAAAAATACAAACTTCCAGCTTAGAATTCTTAACGTCCCTGTGTCTATGGCTGCCTTTTTTAGTCAGCACATATTTAGAAACAAAGAACTTTTAACTTTTGTCCTTGTTGTTTTTGTTGGAAATCTTGCTTATGGGTTTATTCCTGAGATTATGCCGGTTTTTGCAGCAAAAAATGTTATGGGTAGTGCAACATTTTTAGGTATTATTCGGGGTCTCTTGGCTGCAGGTGAATTGGTGGGGCTGTGTGTTGTTAGTACGTCGATTAGCAATAGAATATCTTTTTGTTTTTTGGTCGGCACATGTGGCACTGTAATATCTCTTGTTTCTTTGACCTTGTTTGAAAAGTCTTTGGCTGTATTTGCACTAGTATTTTTTTTATATGGTTTTTTTGATGCGCTAACACAACCGTATTATTCTTATACCATAGCAAATATTCCAACAAAAATTCGAGGTAGAGTGATAGGTGTGTTAAATGCACTAATACTATTTTCATCTCCGGTGGGAATGTATTTGGGAAGCTATTTTATACAAAGAAGTTTTCATCTAGGAGTGTTGTATTTGTTATTAACCTTATCGCTTGTTGGTGTTGTTTTTTGGCTTAAGGCGGGTTTAATTAAAATGGAAGATGATTTAGAAAAGGTTCAGGGGGTTTGTTCCGCACAAAAAGGTTAAAAAGAAACCCGCCCGGAAGTTTCCTGATAAAATAGGTACGCAAGGACTGCGGTTTGTATTGATAAAAGTGGAAATTGGCTATTTTTTGTTGTTGAGGGTGAAATAATGATTGAAGCCAAAGTAGATTTTCCTTGCTTCTTTTAATAAGATGTAACAAAAACTCATCTTATGGGACGCGGTAGAAAAAGAAAAACTAGAAAAATGGAAAACAGGCGTAATCAGGTCAAAAAAAAGGCTAGGATAAAGCGCCGAATAGATAAAACTCCAAGCACTAGCTAAAACTAAGAAGCATATAGTAGGTTTTGGTGGTGTTACAAACAGGTAGTTTTTAAAATTATTAACGAATTTGTGTATCTGCAATCTGAAAAGTTAAAAAAAGCCAAAACTATTAATAAACTTTAACAAAAAACCCACAAAGTATATTGTTTTAATGCTTGACCAAACTAGTCAAGCAACTTACACTCATACGTAAGAGAAAAACCCTTGGTCTTTATGTACCCACTAAGGGTACGGCGAAAACCAGGTTTTGAGAGAGTTATAAACCGCAATAATTACGCGGTGTTAAGTGGAGTGGGAATAAAATTCGGGTCGTGTGGTAGAGAAAGAACGTCTATTAAATTTCCCTTTATCTCCTAAACCTTATGTTTTTTTGGGGCTTATTTAACTCCAAATTTGGCCTCAAGGTGTTGGGGTCAAAAAAGAGCATAGGTTAACTGGGCAGACTTTTTAGTATTTAACGCATTTTTTAGTTATAATTTAACTGAAAGATTGCCGAGAAGAAAAAGAGACCGCCTGTATGCTACTTTGTTAAGGCGAGTATGAAAAAAAGAGAAGAGGGTAGAGATATGATGATCCGAAAAAGCTTAAACACAGCCGTTGGATTAACCTTTCTAGTGAGTTTGATGAGTCTTGATGTTGCTTTTGCCGCTGATTCTGAATTCAGCGTGCTCCAAGAGGAGCAACAGGGTATTATTCAGGACAAGCAAGAAAAGCAAGCCCGTATTAAGGAAATAAAATTAGAGATGGGGCAGCTTAAGCGCTCCCTTAATCGAACAACAAGAACTTCATCAAGAGGTAAAGATAGCGATGAGGATTACGACACCCTAAGATTTTCAGGCGATTGTAATAGTACATGTCTTCCAGAGCGGGGATTTTGTGCCAACGATACATTTGAAATTTTAAATCTAAAAAAGTTTGTTTCAAAAACTGCAGATGAAAAGCCTATTTGTGAAGGCCTTGAACCTGCATCCACAGAATGTGCAAAAAAAGAGCGCGAAGCAAGGATAAACGCTGCAAAAACAAGACGTACTACAAGTCTTACGGGTTCTGCATGTGTAGCAATTTATAAAGCAGCTTATCCTTCACTTGATGAAGACGAAGCTATATCAACAGAATGCGCCGATGTTGTTAGAGAATGCGGTTATGTTGCAAAGCTTGAAGAAATCAAAGCTATGGGCGTTGAAGTAGCTGAGCTTGAAGAAGACGTGAAGGGTCTTGATAATCAAATAAAACAAATTCGTAAAGATATGGCCCTTGCTTACCAACAGTGCCCGGGGTGCGCAATGCAGTCACAAATGCAGGGACAGATGTATAGGGAACCAGGGCTTGGTGATTATATTTTAGGTGGTTTGGGAATAGCTGCAAATTTTGGGACTAATCTTCTTTACACAAACATGTATACCAATTCCACGAACCGTTATTATGGTTCATACAACAACTATCTTGATGGTTGTGTAACAATTGGAATTCCTTGCATGCCTCCAGGCGGTTTTAATGGTGGCGCCATGGGCGGTATGGGTTATTCGGGTTACGGAATGGGTGGCGGTTATCCGATGGGCGGAATGGGTTACGGAATGGGTGGCGGTTATCCAATGATGGGCGGAATGGGTATGGGCGGCTACCCCGGAATGGGAGCAGGTTTTGGTCTTAATATTGGTTTAGGTGCTGGCGCCGGTATGGGCATGGGCTATCCGGGAATGGGATATGGAATGCCAATGATGGGTGCTGGAATGGGCATGGGCATGCCGATGGGCGGTATGGGCTACGGGATGGGTGGCGGCTATCCGATGATGGGTGCTGGAATGATGCCGATGATGTCCATGATGCCGATGATGGGTGCTGGAATGGGCATGGGAATGCCGATGGGCGGTATGGGTTACGGAATGGGTGGCGGCTATCCGATGATGGGCGGAATGATGCCAGGTTATGGAATGGGAATGCCAGGAGCAGGTTTAGGTTTTGGTCTTAATGCAGGAATAGGCGCCGGAATGCCGATGATGGGCGGAATGATGCCGGGTTACGGAATGGGCGGCGGTTATCCAATGGGCGGAATGGGATACGGGATGCCGGGTTACGGAATGGGCGGCGGTTATCCAATGGGCGGAATGGGATACGGGATGCCGAGTTACGGAATGGGCGGCGGTTATCCAATGGGCGGAATGGGATACGGGATGCCAAGTTACGGAATGGGCGGCGGCTATCCAATGATGGGTTCTGGAATGGGATACGGGATGCCAAGTTACGGAATGGGCGGCGGCTATCCGATGATGGGCTCTGGAATGGGATACGGGATGCCAAGTTACGGAATGGGCGGCGGCTATCCAATGATGGGTGGAATGGGCGGCGGTTATCCAACGATGGGTGGCGGAATGTATCCAGGTGCTGGGATGGGTGGAATGTACCCAGGCGGCGGCTTTGGTGGCGGAATGGGCATGCCGGGCGGCGGTTTTGGTACTGGTGGAATCAACCCGCAATATACAGCAATGATGCAGGCTTCAATGCAGTCGCAGATGCTGCAACAACAAAGGGATATGCAGCAACAACAAAACATGATGATTGCTCAGCAACAGATGATGGAAGCAATGTCTCGTTACCAACAGACAGCCTCAGGGGCTGCTGGTGGACCATTTGGAAGCTCAATTGGTGGATTTAATCCAGCCATGGGTGGT
Source organism: uncultured Oligoflexia bacterium (assembly GCA_964596435.1). Classification (GTDB taxonomy): domain Bacteria; phylum Bdellovibrionota; class UBA1018; order UBA1018; family CAZQUK01; genus CAZQUK01. The sequence goes on along the minus strand of CAZQUK010000242.1, from coordinate 1,404 downwards.
GGTGTTAGTGGCGGTCTAGGTGGAACGCGCACCTTTTAATAGATATTAATATTTGTTATAAAATTTCAAATGATTTTTTCAAGCAAGTAATAGTTGCGGTGGTGCGCCACGTGTAAAAATAGAGGCTGTTTCTGATTGTTGGGTTGGCTTGATATTAATTTGAAAATATTTTGATTTTGTGGAGTGGAAAAAGTGGTCTAAATGATAACGCATTCAGATAAATTAAATTCAAATAGCAACATTCTTAATATTTATTTACATTAAGCGCTGTGCTATGCAACTTGCTGTTTTTTAAAAATAAATCAAAAAAATATATAAAATAAATTTAAGTATTTTACCCGTATTCCGAAGTGAATAGTGTCTGGGCTAAGAGATGGACAAACGGTGGGTACTCAAGGCTCTAGACAACTTGACTGAGGATCGCTTTTACAGATCAAACAATTCACCGAGGAGGTGAATTATCGGGTACAGCGGGTTTGTTAAGCGATCCTCTTTTTTTTAAATTTTCATTCAAGATAGAGAAAAATCCTAAAAATTGAAGTATCCTTTAATTAAGGAGTGAGTGAGTTTTGCAGCAACTTGCTATTCGTTTCACCAAATCAGTTAAATGGATAATGATAATCTGCGGAGCGGTTTTTCTAATCCAGCAGACGTCAGATAAATTTATGGGTGGTGATATACTTTCTTGGTTTGCGCTTACTCCAGCACAATTTGTTAACAATTTTTATTTTTGGCAAATTTTTACATATATGTTTCTGCATGGTGGTGTGATGCACCTTTTTCTAAATCTCCTGATGTTGCTCTTTATTGGGGGGGATCTTGAGGCCACATGGGGTACGCGTAAGTTTTTGCTGTTTTATATGTTTTGTGGCGTAATGGCGGGTGTTTTTTATCTTATGCTCCAGGGTCTTGTGTCTGGTGGCGATGGTTTATTTAGGCCAATGGTAGGAGCTTCAGGAGCAATATACGGGCTTTTAATTGCTTACGGTCTTATTTTCTCTGACAGAACACTTCTTTTTTTGATGCTATTCCCTATGAAGGCCAAGTACTTTGTATGGGTTTTGATAGGTGTTGAATTTTTCACGACAGTTTATTCCGACAGCGGCGCTCTTTCTTCGCTTGCACATTTAGGTGGAATGTTTGCAGGTATTATATACCTTTGGTGGTGGGCCAGAATTAGAATGAAATCCAGGCAAGGCGGTGGTGGTGGTAGCGGAAGGGGTAAACGGCGCAAAAAAAGCAAAGGTAAATCCAATCTTAAGCTTGTTGTAGATAACGAAGAAGATTATGGCGATGGTGGCGATGATGAAGGTCCAAGGTTTTGGAATTAGGACAATACTTCGTGCTCGACTAACTCCATCGCTAAGCCCCCAGCCAAGCTGGGGTGAATCCCAAAGTTTTACA
>CAZQUK010000241.1:0-5667 GCA_964596435.1 uncultured Oligoflexia bacterium | reverse complement strand
ATTTTCTTTTTAGTTTTTTAAAAAAAGCTGCAAATATAGTTAATGGTGGTGTTTAATGAATTATTCTCATAAATTAGATTCTTTACCTGTTTTAAGTATTAATGACTTTCAAATTGCAAACATTGGTTATTTATCTAATTCATATAAAATCTCGGCACTTTTTTGCTGCCCTTCTGATTCTATTAAGTCAAATATTATTTCAATTATTACAAACGACACCGATAACGACATCAAGATTCTTATCTCTGAACCTGTTTCTGAATTTGAATCAATTTCTAACTCATACCCTATGGCTCAGTTATTTGAGAGGGAGATTTTTGAAACCCACGGAATTAAACCTATTGGACACCCTTGGTTAAAACCTGTAAGATTTATCAATAATAAACTTGAAGACACTAATTTTTATTCCGTCAAAGGAGACGAAATACACGAAGTTGCTGTTGGTCCTGTACATGCAGGTATAATCGAACCAGGTCATTTCAGGTTTCAATGTCACGGAGAAGATGTATTTCACTTAGAAATTGCTCTTGGTTTTCAACATAGAAATATAGAAAACAAATTAGTTAATGGTCCCAACAAAAAAACTTTACACTTAATAGAAAACATCGCGGGTGATACCACAATTGGTCACACTTGGGCTTATTCACAAAATATCGAACAACTATTAAATTTAAAACCAAATGATAACATCACGAGGTTGCGCATAATAATGCTTGAACTTGAACGATGTGCAAATCATATCGGTGACATTGGGGCACTTGCAAACGACATTGGCTTTTTACCAACAGCTTCTTTTTGTGGAAGGCTGCGCGGTGATTTTCTAAACCTTACTGCCTTTATATGTGGTAACCGTTTTGGGAAAGGAATGATTACCCCAGGAGGTTTGAATTTCAATTTAGATTCAAAAATAATAAAGAAATTAACTCATTGGATTGATTTGATTTATAAAGACTCAAAAGGTGCTGCAAATTTACTATGGGAGCGCGCCACAGTTCTTTCAAGATTTCAAAATACAGGTAAAATATCCCCAAAGGATGCCATTCATCTCGGACTCGTTGGCCCTTCTTCAAGATCTTGTGGATTATTAAGAGATTGCAGATTTAATCTCATGCCCTTTTATAAAAACAAAATGGACTTTAAGCCTTCTACTCTTAATAGCTGTGATGTTTACGCTAGAGCTAAAATAAGATGGCTTGAAATTGATACTTCTATAGCTTTAATAAAAAAATGTTTATTGAATTTAGACATGGAAGACATACCACAATTCATTAACCAAAATAATCTTATAAATGATTCTATTTCAGTTTCTTTTATTGAAGGTTGGCGTGGTGAAATATGTCATGTTGCAGTTACCAACAACGATGGAAAGTTTAAGACTTATAAAATTATTGATCCATCATTTCATAATTGGCCTGGACTTGCATTGGCACTTAGGGATCAACAAATTTCTGATTTTCCACTTTGTAATAAAAGTTTTAACCTTTCTTATTGCGGACATGATTTATAGAGGCTAACTATGCTTGATATTATTCTCGAAAGATTTAGACAAAAAAAAAGAACTATCGCGTTCCCCAAAAAAGAACCAGAACTACCCCTAAGGTTTCGGGGCTTACATAACATTAAACAAAATTCCTGCCCAATTGAATGTAAAATCTGCCTTAATTCATGTCCCACAAACGCAATTAGAAAGAATGAATCTAATATAGAAATTGATCTCGGACGTTGTCTTTTTTGTCTGGATTGTAAAATTTCTTGTCCAAATAAATATATTGAATTTTCAAATAATTACAGCTTGGCCGCCAATAGCAGGTCAGATTTATTATTTAAGTCAAATAAAATAAAAACAGCAACTTCACTCAGAAAAGAAATAATAAATATTTTTGGTCGCTCTTTAAAACTTAGACAAGTTAGTGCGGGTGGATGCAATGCTTGCGAATCAGACACAAACGTTCTTAATGTTATCACATTTGACCTTGGACGCTTCGGTATTCAATTTGTTGCCTCACCAAGACACGCTGATGGTTTATTAATTACGGGCCCAATCACCAAAAACATGGAATTTGCATTATTAAAAACTTATAGAGCAATATCTTCACCCAAAATTGTAATCTCAGTTGGAGCTTGTGCTATTTCTGGCGGCATATTTTCCGATAGTAAAAATTCAATACAATGTGGTGTAGATAAGTTTATTCCAGTAGACCTATACATTCCTGGCTGCCCCCCACATCCCATCACAATACTGGATGGCATTTTAAGAGCGTTGAATAAGAAATAAATCTACCGTATTTATTTTAGTGGAAGCTTTATTTGCTTCTACTTTAAATTTTTTATTGCCTCTTCATTAATTTCAATTTTTGCACTACTTGTAAGTTTTTCTACATATGCACTTAATAGGTTCCTTTGCATTTCTGCCTGAACACGAGCCTCAACTTCATCAAATTCAAGCATCTTGCCGTGTTTTTTATCAATAACCTTTACAATGTGATAGCCAAAAAGTGTTTTTATAGGACCCACAAAAGAACCCTTCTTGGCCTTAAATACTGGTTGTGTAAATTCAGGAACCATTCTGTCTCTTGTAAAAAAGCCCAAATCACCCCTATTTGTTTTAGCGGAAGGATCTTTTGAAACCTTTTCGGCAAGCGCCTTAAAATCCTCACCCTTTTTGAGGGTCTTTAATATTTCGTAAGCTTCCTTTTCCGTTTCAACCAAAATGTGCCATGCATGAACCTGGTCGGTGGCATATCTGGATTTATTTGCCTTATAGTATTTTTTTACACTGCTTTCCGTTATTCGTGATCCGACTTCTTTTTGCACCAACTGGTTTACAACCAGCTGTTTTTTGAATTCTTCAAGCGCATTTTTATATTCTTTAGTGTTTTCAATTTGTAATTTTTTTCCTTCTTGAAGCAAAAGTTCCTGCTCAATGACATTTTTTAATACTCTTTTCCTGGCACTAACATCCCTTAAAACATAATCTTTCTGACCCTGCGTAAGCGCCCCAATGGCACCCCTTAAATCATCTTCTGTTATTGCCTTTCCGTTAACGGTTGCAAGACTTGCTGAAACCTGGAAACTTGAAAAAAAAGACAAACCAATTAAAATCATTATTGTTTTTTTCATAAAAATTGCTCCTACAGTTTTATATTATGCCGCAAAAATTACTTATTTGAAAAGATTTCTCAAAAAACATACATAATATTAACGCAAAGGGTGGTTGCCGCGTTGTGTAAATTTGGGTGCGTCATATATCCATTTACATTTGACCTAATTTTCAGCGAAAACACCCAAATTTAATGTTAACGTAAAAAACCGTACAACAATTTCAAGGAGCCAACACATGAACCAAAACAGCTTTGGATCTCAAATCATTCTTAGCAATATTGAAACAATCCCAGGAAAAACAATTATTACACATTTTGGTCTTGTACAGGGAAGCACAATACGCGCAAAACACCTTGGGAAAGACATTCTTGCGGGTTTAAAAAACATAATAGGTGGAGAGCTTAAGGGCTATACGGAGCTTTTACAAGAATCCAGAGACGAGGCCTTGCAAAGAATGATAAAGCAGGCCGAAGAAATGGGGGCAAACGCTATAGTTAACATCAGATTTGCTACATCATCCGTGGCGCAAGGCGCGGCTGAGCTTTTTGCATACGGCACAGCTGTAAAAGTAAAATAAAAGGGTAATTGAATGAGTAATTTTTTTATTTTTTTATGCTTATTGCTTTTTGGCTACTTAATGGGAAAGCACATAGAAAAAAAACACTTTAATAAACTTAAGGACCGTGAAAACGCAACAAAGCATATTATTGTTTTGAACACAAAAGCCTACAACACTAGGGAAATTAAAGATGGTTTTTTATTCACAGGCTCAGTTGTTGTTTCAATTGATTATTTTAAGGCATTCTCGGCTTCAATAAAAAACATTTTTGGGGGAAAGATTAATGCGTACGACACACTTTTAGAAAGAGCCAGAAGAGAGGCTATTTTAAGAATGAAAGAAAACGGAATAAAATGGAATGCTGATAAAATAATTAACTTAAGACTCGTTACTTCCAACATCGGCTCGCGCTCACACCAAAGAAACGGAATAGTGGCCGTTGAGATAATGGCTTTTGGAACGGGCATTAAATAGTAAAAAGCATGAAAACTAATGCAACACATGTTCAACTTGTAATCACATCAGCACTCATTGATGAGCTTCCTGCCTCCTTTATAAAAAAGAATAACTTCCCTATCATTAAAGCTTCTAAAATTAAATCACTAAAAACCTCAGCTGGTATAGTTTTTGTGATAACAGGAGTGGGCCCCAAAAACTCAAAAACGGCCGCCGAACAAATAGCTAAACACATTGGCCCTTTATTTGTGGTTAACATTGGTTCGTGTGGCTCAATAAATAAAAGTATTAAGCCGCACAAATGGATATCAATAAGTAAGGTTTTTAATACCACTGGGCAGGAAATTAAGCTGGATCAAAGGCTACCTTTTACTTTTCCAGGCGAAATTGCCCCACTAAGGCCCGCCCAAATTATTACGCTTAATAAGCCACTATTTGAACCGCCACCTAATACTTTCCCAGTGTGTGACCTGGTAGACATGGAGTGTTTTGAGCAGGCAAATGTTTTTGAAAAAACAAGTACAACATTTCACTCGTTAAAATTTATTTCAGATTCTGCCGATAAAAATGCAATATCAAGTTTTAAAGAATCTCTGCCAATAATAAGAAAAAACCTTACAAAAATTCTAAGCTTTCTAAATCCACCCAAAAAACCTGATATTTCCGTAATCATTCCGGTTTTTAAAAGAGCAAATATTATTAATAAATGCATTGATTCTGTTTTAGCACAAACTCTTCCCCCCAGGGAAATCATCGTTGTTGATGATGGATCAAATAATAACGAACTGACAGAAAAACTTAAGTCGTATAAAAACAAAATCAAATTAATAACACTTGAAGAAAATCACGGTGTTTCTTTTGCTAGAAACACCGGCGTAAAATATGCCACAGGGGACTGGTTGTGTTTTTTAGACTCAGACGACACATGGAGCAATGATAAATTAAAAAACCAATGGGAATATCATCTATCCCACCCCTTCTACCAGATACTTCAAAGTGAGGATGTTTGGATAAGGGATGGCAAAAGAATAAACGCCTGCAAGCACCACAAAAAGCCACTTGGATGGAGCGGCTGGCCCGCCTCACTTGATTTGTGCTTAATTAGCCCATCTGGCGTTATGATTAATAATAAATTTTTACATTATTTTAATGATTTTGATGAAACACTAAAAGCGTGTGAAGACTACGATTTATGGATTAAAATCACAAGGCACCACCCAGTTGGACTTGAACCTGGTATGTGCATAATAAAATACGGCGGACACGAAGATCAATTATCCAAAAAATATCCTATAATGGATGATTTAAGGGTTAAATCTCTTTTTGGTGCTTTTTTAAGGGAAACTGAGCCTAATTTCAAATTAGACATTTCCAAAACCCTTATTAAAAAACTTAATATTCTTATAAAAGGCTGCAAAAAAAGAAACAAATTTAATGATATAAAAAAATATGAGGATATGCTTGCCGAAATCAGTAAGACATTATAACCGTTATTATCTTTCAAAAAAGGCGCCCTGAGCCGGGACTCAAAAATGAAGACTTATAATTTT
>CAZQUK010000240.1:0-5669 GCA_964596435.1 uncultured Oligoflexia bacterium | reverse complement strand
CTAAAGAATAGTTGAGGCTAGTCCATTTGAGGAGAAAACAAAAGCCCCCCTTCCTGCTTGTGTCCGGTAAAGTCCCTAAACCCAAAGGTTTCCGAAGAATTTTTTTGGTCCCTTGACCCTCAGGATCCAACTGCATTGGCTTTGGTAAAGGTCTGCGCTGAAATTTTACCGGAGATTCAAGTTTTTTTACCTCCCACCGATAAGTGAGTCAAAGGCTGGGAAATCTCCTGGTTTAAGTTTTTTTTGGCGCTTCCGATAGAGAAGCAAAAGGAATCCAGCTTTCTCCCCGGCAAAGGAGAAGGCGCTGAGTGAGGAGAGAGAGATGAGCTTAAAGATCAACCACAACGTCGCCGCAATGAACTCTTGGAGGAATTTGCAGAAGACCGACGAGCAGATGAACAAGACCTTGGAGCGGTTGTCTTCGGGCAGCAAGTTGAACCGGGCCGCCGATGGACCGGCGAGCTTGGTGATTGCCGAGCAGATGCGGGCTCAGGTGAAGTCGATGGAACAGGCTTCCCAGAACAGCGAGATGGCCATTTCGATGGTCCAAACCGCCGAAGCCTCGATGAACGAGGTGAACAACATCTTGGTGAGTATGAGGCAGTTGGCCTTACATGCCTCCAACGAAGGTGGCAACGACGACAAGATGTTGGCCGCCGACCAGTCGGAGATCGAGAACGCCCTCAAGACCATTGACGGGATCAGCCAGCAAGCCCAGTTCGGGACAAGGATGTTGCTAGACGGCAGCAACGGGATCGGCGGGGTAGCGGTAGGGGACGGGCTGCGGTTTGTCAAGGCCGCCACCGACACGGCCTCAAGCCCGGCGGACGGCTACAAGATCGATGTCACCCAAGTGGCCACCAAGGCCAGACTTGAAGGGGAGCGGACCTTGACCCAAGAGGAGATCAACGCCGGGGGGATCCAATTCTCCCTCCACGAAGGCGGTAGGAGCCTGAGCTACTACACCAAAGTGGGCGAGACCATGGACGCAATCTTGCGCAACCTCCAGCTCTTGTCCCAGCAAAACGGGTTGAAACTGGACTTTGGTTTGACCGACGACAAAAGGCTTTATGTGGAACACCAAAACTACGGCTCTGAGCCGAGCTTTGGGGCGATGGTGACCGCAGACGGGATTTTGACCGAAAAGGGCAACACCCTGGAAGAAGCGGTCCAAGGCAGCGATGTACAAGGGACCATCGGCGGAGAGATGGCCTACGGAGAAGGTCAGTTTTTGACCGCCGCCAAAGGCACCAAGGCCGATGGCCTGACGGTCGAATACTCGGGCGGGGTCAAGACCAGCCCGCAAACCGATGCCAACGGGCAGCCGGTCCTCGGTCCCGACGGCCAGCCAGTACCCCCTGAAGACATGGCCGAAGGTCACGTGTATGTGACCAACAACAGCCTGAACTTCCAGGTTGGCCCAGGGCAGAACATGACCAGCAAGATTGATTTGCCGAACCTGAACACCCATACGATTTCTAGGGGGATCGACAACAGCTCCGGGTTTACCAGCCTAGGAGAGATCGATGTGACCACCTTCCAGGGGGCACAAGATGCCTTGTTGCTGATCGATTCGGCGATCAACCAAGTGACCAGCCAGCGGGGTAAGCTGGGGGCCTTCCAGAAGAACACCCTGGAAAGCAACCTGAACAACCTGCGGTACTCCACCGAGAACCTGGTGTCCGCCGAATCCTCGTTGCGGGACGTGGACATGGCCTCGGAGATGAGCGAGTTCACCAAGCAGCAGATCCTGCTCTCTTCGGGAGTAGCGATGCTCGGTCAGGCCAACCAGACCCCCAAGTCGGTGCTGGCCTTGATCAACGGTCAATAAACCTCCCTGGGGAGTGACCCTCCCCTAGGAAGCCAAGCTTAAACCGCCGGGGGCAAATCCCCTGGCCCAACGAAACGAAGTACCCCGGTGATGGGGGCATCAGGAGATTGAGATGGCTTACGGAAAGCCCTTCCAGGCGTACCAACAAACCAGCGTGCAGACTTCCAGTCAAAAGCAGCTGATCGTGATGCTCTATGACGGGATGCACCGGTTCATGTCTCAAGCGATTGGAGCGATTGAGGCAGGGGAGGTCGAAGCGGCCCACCAGAACCTCCACCGGACCGGCAAGATCCTCTTGGAACTGCTGGCGACCTTGCGGGAAGACAAGGGCGGAGAAGTGGCCCAGAACCTCAAGAAGCTGTACGTGTACTGTTACGAACAGATCGTGATTGCCAACCTGAAGAAGGATGCCGAGCTGGTCCGGGAGATCCAAAAGGTGATCGGCAACCTGAGGGAAGGCTGGAAGGAACTTTACGCCGCCAGCCAGAAACCCCAGAGCAATACGGTCTCCAGGGAGATTCGGGTTACCGGCTGAACCGGGGAGTAAACCCACCTTTTGGCCCCACCGGCTCCGGGAGTAGTCCCAGGGAGACGGGCAGCCAAACCACAGAACGAGAGACCGCAGACCCAAATGACCGACCCTTAAAAGAAAAAGGGTCCAAACCAAAGACCGAGTTCCACCCACACAGGCAACTGTGGGAACTCCAGCCAAAAGTCCAAGGGGCCTGAGAACCCCCTTGGCCCGAAGGTTCAAGGACGAACCCTCGGCCATGACCCGCCCCGATTCCCGGAGCGGCCAAGGAAGCAATCTCCGGCCAGGAGCCCCAGAGGCACCCTGTCGGAGCCAGAGGAGAGAAGAAAATGAGCTTACGAATCAACCACAACATCGCCGCCGTCAATGCACACCGGAACTTGGTGCAAAACGACAGCAGGCTTTCCAAAACCCTGGAGCATTTGTCCAGCGGGAACAAGATCAACCGGGCTTCAGATGGACCTGCCAGCCTGGTGATCAGCGAACAGATGCGTGCCCAAGTGGCAGGTTTGACCCAAGCGGTGATGAACAGCGAAAACGCCGTGTCTATGGTGCAAACCGCCGAAGCGAACCTCAACGAGGTTTCCAACCTCTTGGTCAGTATGCGGCAATTGGCGATCCACGCAGCGAACGAAGGGGCGAACGACCAACCGATGCTCGAAGCGGATCAATCCGAATTGATCAACAGCTTGGACAGCATCGACCGGATCAGCAAGTCCGCCCAATATGGTCGCAAGACCCTGCTGGACGGGAGCCATGCGATCAACGGTAAGGCCAGCGGTCCCGACCTGGAGTTCCTGGGGGCGAGCCTCAAGACCCAATCTGCCCCTCAATCGGGCTATGCGGTGACCATCGACCAGGAAGCCACCCAAGCCCAAGTGGTGGGTTCGGCGCTCTTTACCCAGGAGATCATTGATGCCGGGGAGTCCTTGACCATCCAACAAGGGGGCAAGTCCTTCCAGATGAGCACCAAACTGGGCGAGACCCAAGAAGAGATCCAAAACCGGCTGAACAACGGCTTTAAGGACAACGGCATGGCCTTGGACACCTTTTTCGACCAAGGGAAGTTGACCATCTTGTCCCACGAGTACGGCTCGGAACAAGGCTTTAGCGTTACCTCCAGCACCTCGGGGATTCTCTCGGCCAACGGGGACACCCCGATGTGGGTACAAAACGGCCGGGACGTGATCGGCAAGATCGGCGGGGAAGTCTCGGTGGGCAAAGGCCAGGAATTGACCGGTGCCGCAGGGACCAACGTGGAAGGCCTCAAGGTCCGGTTTACCGGAGTGGCCGACCCGATGAAACCCGAAGTGGGCCGGGTGGCCTTGGAATCCAATGCCTTTGTCTTCCAAGTGGGGGGCAACCGCAACCAGATCGTCAAGGTCAGCATCCCGGACGTGAACAGTACCCAACTGGGCAAGGACATCTCCAACGAATCCGGCTACCGGAGCTTGAGGGACCTGGACTTGCGGTCCTCCCAAGGGGCTCAGGACGCACTGCTGCTGATCGACCAGTCGATCGACCAGATCACCACCACCAGGGCGGAGATGGGTGCGGTCCAAAAGAACACCTTGGAATCGAACCTGACCAGCCTCTCGGTGGCCAAGGAGAACCTGATCAACGCCGAATCGGTCTTGCGGGATACCGACATGGCTTCGGAGATGAGCGAACTGACCCGGAACCAGATCATGACCCAAAGCGCCACGGCGATGTTGGCCCAGGCCAACCAAACTCCCAACAACGTCTTGAGTTTGCTCAAGGCTTAAAAGTCGGAGTCGGTTAGGGAAAGCAACCGGGACCCAGGTCCCTAGAACCCCCGGAGGGAGACCTCCGGGGGTCCAGCTCGAAGAGGCTGAAAAAGAGTCATGAGACAACCTACAGAGTTATACTCCCCCCAAGGGCTGATGGGGCTCAACCGAAGGCTGGCCCCCTTGATGGGGACCGAGCCGCCGGTAAGCCCCGGAAACCCCCTGGTAGGGAGGGTAGCGGTGATCGCCGGACTGGAGGGGAAGGTTTCCCTGCTCCAGGTGGCCAAAGGAGGGATCGGGCGGATCCAACTTTGGCTGGGAGAGATTCGGACCTTCTTGGAGGAGGCTCCGTCCAAGGATGCGCCCATGGCCCCTTCGGTGGCCAACCAGTTCTTGGAAGACCGATTGCGCCAGATCGAAGGGATCACCCAAGCGGTGAGCTTTGCCGGCAGGGCGCTGTTAAACGGCAAGTCCGGGATCACCGGAGCGGCCGAAGGAGCAGGACTCCAGTTTGTCCGGGGCAGTGCCCGGACCTTGAGTTCCATCGGGAAGGGGTATCCGGTCAGCATCGATGAGACCGCCAGGCCCGCCAGCTTGCTGGGCACCCAACCGGCGGTTCCGTCGGTCCTGGCCCAGGAACGGTGGATCACCCTCAAGGAGGGGGGAGTCGAGGCGAGGTACAAGGTCTTGGGCCACGAAGAGCCCAAGGAACTGGTGTACAACCTCCAGCGGGTGATGGAGGAAGCGGGGCTGGACATCACGGTCTTTCTGACCCGAGACCAACGGCTCTTGTTCCTGCACAACCAACTGGGTTCGGGACCCAAATTCGAGGGGACCAGCCAAGCGACCCGATTGGTCTCGGGACTGCCGGGGGAGCCGATGCCCTCGATGGCCGGAAGGGACCTGATCGGATCAATCGGCACCGAACCGGCCCAAGGGTCGGGAGCGTTCCTGGTGGGCAACCGGGGCAACGCCAGGACCGAAGGGTTGATCGTTTACTACGACGGACCGGTGCAGTACCCCGGCCAAGTGGTGGGTTACGTGACGGTCACCCAAAACGGGATTCTGGTGCCCTTGGACCTCAAGGGACAGGAGGTGGAGCTCTTGAGCTTGCCTCAACTGAGCCCCAGCACCCAGGCGATTGGGGTCAGGAATCCTTCGGGGTTCCAGTGCCTGAGCCAGATTCGGGCCGGGTCGGCCAAAGAGCGGTGGGACGCACACAAACTGGTGCTCCGGGCCTTGGCGGACTTAAGCGAACTGGCCGAAGAACTGAAGTGGAAAGAAGAGGTGTACGTGCAAAAAGCCTTGGACCTGTTGCGGCAAAACCCGGCGGAAGAATCCGCCACCAAAGCCCTCTTGGGCCTTTCAACCGAAAAAGCCCAACAAATGGCCCTCGACCTCAAAACCCTTTTTAAAAAACTGGCCTAAACCGCCTTCAACCCTGCGGGCACAAAGGCCTGCAGGCTCCTGGCCTCACCGCTTCTTTTCTCCTCACTGGACCCGGTGGACTCACCACCGGGTCTGGAGAAAACCGGCGGTGAGGGCAGGAGCAAGTCGG
>CAZQUK010000239.1:0-5683 GCA_964596435.1 uncultured Oligoflexia bacterium | reverse complement strand
AGATAAACCCGAGGGATCAACATCGATTACAATGTTGTATTTTTTATTTTCAAAAAACACCCTAATACCCTTAATTCCCTTTTGTAAGGAACCTACATTTGGCGATTTTAACAAAATATCCCACCGGTAAGAGTTATTTGATTTTTCAATAAAAGCCTCGCTTGGACCAAGGATTTCTACTTCTTTATTAAGAACGTGTTTTAACACCCCATATCCTTCAAGCGCTCTTTCCCTTGCTAATTCAGGATTTTTTTCCTCAAACCTTAGTCTTACTATGCGTTCAAATGGCGGATAACGTAATTGTTTTCTTAAATTTCTTTCTTCTTCCAAAAAATCTTTTTCTGAAATAATTCCTTGCACGGCCTGAATCACAGGATGTTCCACACAAAATGTTTGAATTAATACTCTTCCTTTTTTTTCTCTGCGTCCGGCCCTACCAGAAACTTGTGTTAGGACCTGGTAAGCTCTTTCTGGTGCTCTGAAATCAGGCCAACGAAAAAGGGCGTCTGCCAAAATAACTACAACCAGAGTTACTTGTGGAAAATCATGACCTTTAACAAGCATTTGTGTTCCTAATAAAAGATTCGTCTTTCCGGATCTGAATTCTTCAATAATTTTTTCTAACCTTTTAGTACTTGTTATTTTATCTCTATCAAGTCTTGAAATTTTTGCATCCTTTAAGTGCGATTCAAGCTCTTCCTCCAAACTTTCGGTGCCTGCCCCAATCGGCGCAAGAAATCTACTAAAACATTTAGGACACATTTCTGGAATTGGCGATTTATAACCGCAAAGATGGCATCTTAGTTGACGCCGTCTTTTATGAACACTTAAGGAAATAGAACAATGCGGGCAACCAAACACTTCACCGCAATCTTCACAGATCATAAATGCTGCAAAACCACGGCGATTAAGAAAAACCATTGCCTGTTCTCCTCGATCAAGGGTTTCTTGAATAACGTTTAAGGTTTTTTCTGCCAAAGGGGCGCGGATAGTTTCTATTAATTTTTCTTTACTTAAATCAATTATTTCAACATCTGGAACGCCGCCCTGGGAAACCCTGTTTTTTAGTTCGACTAATTCATAGCGCCCTTGCTTAACACGCTCGCGTGTTTCCATTGATGGAGTTGCAGAACCCAGAACCACAAGGCATTTATTAATTGTGCTCCTAACAACAGCCAAATCCCTGCCGTTATATCTTATTCTATCCTCTTGTTTAAAGCTGGAATCATGCTCTTCATCAACAATAATTAAACCAAGATTTTTTACTGGTGTAAAAACTGATGACCTCGCTCCAATTACAATTTTATGTTCACCCGCAAGAAGTGCTGACCAGTTATCTCTTTTTAATCCGTCAGCAATTGCGGAATGCCAAACACAAACCCTAATACCCAGCCCAACTTCAAATCTATGATACAACTGTTGGGTTAATGCAATTTCAGGCACCAGAACCAACACACCTTTGCCCTCTGCAATAGCATTACGGGCCAATTCAATATAAAGCTCAGTTTTACCACTCCCGGTTATTCCATTCAGAACAGCAACGGCTGGTGCGTTTTTTTTTCTTAGCTTTTCTAAAAATTCAAAGGCGGTTTTTTGTTCTTCATTAAAAGCCACCTTAACAAAAGGCGCATCAATTTGTTCTAATTTGCGTGGCTTTTCTTTAACTCTTTTTATACCAAGAACCACGGACGGAACGGCCGCACCCATAACTTCACCGAGAGGGGCCTGATAATATTCATGTGCCCATCTGCAAAGTTTCAAAACATCTTCGGGTAAAATCACCCCCTGAGATCCCACCTCTTTTATTTCTTTTAACATCTCAAGTGGTATTTGATCCTTAACATCCATTAACAGCATGGGTTCTTTAATAACAAATGCATGAGTTATTGATTTTCCAAATGAAACTCGTACCCAGCCACCAACTTTTATTTTTGAAATCAATTCTTCGGGTACTTTATAAATAAAAAGTTTATTTACGGGGCGAGGAACCGCCAATGAAACAACCTTGATATTTTCATAATGATTTTTTTCTTCACGCACAAATTAACCTAAAAAGACAAGACACTATCTAACATTATCGTAGAATATTTCAACAAGGCCCTTAACATCCGAATCAATCGCACTTGCCTCATCTGTAAAACCCTTTGGAGTTTTTGTTTTCTTATTATTTTCCACCTGTTTAACAGCTAAAAATTCTTCAAGAAAACCTTCAGACTCACCTCTTAAAGAATAGGTCATAACACCAGGATAACTAAACCCAGAATAAGTTCTGTAACCTGAAAATCCAATTTCGTATTTTCCGCCCAGTATTCTTAAGAACAAAAAAGAATCTTTTTCGATCCATACCTGAGGCGGCGGTAAAACATCCTCCGGTACAACTGGCGTATTAACTCCAATTACCCACGCAAAACGCCCATCAAATCTTGCAAATGCCTCAACTTCAGCGGCCCTCCTTGCTGCTTCATCCTGAAGCCCAAGAAGCTCTTCCTCAAACCTGATTGGAATTCCCCATCTTTGAAGTATAGAGGTTAGATTTACTTCTCTTGATTCAAATAAAACCGAGCTAACCAGAAGATTAAGAGGAATTACCTCTATTGATTCTGACTTAGGTGGAATTTTAAGATACCTGGTAGCACCAAAAACCACGCTACCCTTTGGGCCAAAAGCGCGGCATTCCATCTTTCCATTTTGAAAATTGTACGTTGTTTCCTGATCAAAAAAAATATCTTTAATAATTCTTCCTTTGTCAGTTTTATGAACCCTTGAACGAAACTCCATAATATCATTTGATGGACGTCTTTTTGCAATTGAGCTTACAATAAAGTACGAAGGCGGAATATAAGCAAGCGCACTTGCGGAAAACAGGAAAATCATGAAGCCTACCACACAAGATTTAATCATTTCATTTCCTCCACAAAATCTTTGAGTAATTTTTTAACACCTTCTTTTAATTCCGGGCGCTTAAGGGCAAAGGCAATAGTGGCACTTATATAACCAATTTTATCCCCGGTATCATAACGTTTACCCTCAAAAAGATAAGCCAGCAGATTTTCCCTATCTGCCATTAACGACAAAGCATCAGTAAGTTGAAACTCGCCTCCTTTTCCAGGTTTTATTTCCCTAAGATACTTAAAAATTGTTGGACTAAGCACATATCTGCCGGGTATGGCAAGCGTTGATGGTGCACTTGCAAAATCTGGTTTTTCAACCAACTTCGTTACTTTTGTTAAACGGTCATTTATTTTACTGCCGAATACTATTCCGTATTTAGAAACATCCTCTTTTAAAACATTCATCACACCAATTACTGATGAATCGTTTTCTTCATAAATATTTATAAGTTGTTTTATACAAGGCACGTTTGAATCAAAGATTTCGTCCCCCAAAAGCACCGCAAACGGTTCGTTTCCTATAATTGGCTCGGCGCAGGCTACTGCATGCCCTAAACCGAGTGGCATTTTTTGTCTGATAGAAATCAGATTACATAGTTTTGAAATGGCCTTGGAAAGGTCAGCAAGCACTGTGTTGTGTTTCTTTAAAAGAGTTTCCTCAAGTTCATAGTTAAGATCAAAATGGTTTTCGATTGCCTCTTTGTGCCTTGCTGTTACTAAAACAACATCTTCAATGCCTGAATTTACCGCTTCTTCAACTATGTACTGAATCATCGGCACATCAATTATGGGGAGCATTTCTTTAGGAACTGCCTTTGTGGCCGGCAGGAACCTTGTACCAAGGCCCGCAACCGGTAATACGGCCTTTTTTACCCTCTTCACACCCGTGTTTACTAATGTCTTACTCATAATATTTTGTCCTAAACTATTTTTTTATATAAGATTTCATAAATATTTTGCTATGCTATCATCCTGACAGGGTTGTGTTATACTTTTTTTTTATGCGCATAAACTATCAAACAAAAACCACATTAAAAAGGCTTCATTTCTTCAAGTTTACCTGTATTTTTTACTGCACCGCACCTCTTTTTGTCTTCTTTTTTTTGGCCGTAAGTGCTTATGCTTCCGATTTTTTATCCCCAAGACAGGCGTCCCTTGGTGGAGCCGGACACGCAGCCCCCCTACTTAACGACGCAACATACCAAAATTCATCATATATATATTTTTTACCGGTTTACAGTTTTTCGGGTAATTACAATTCCTTTAGTGGCACAAGAACAGAGGCACATCCATTAACTCCAGGCCCGATGCACGGACGCAACTATAGCGTTTCAATACAAGACGGAAGAAGCCCCTTGTTCCAGGCAGGAGCCGCCTACATGGTTAGGGAAGATGCAAGTTTTATCAATGCAGGGGCCGCAAAGGCCATTTCTAAAAATTTAAGTTTAGGTGTTGGTGGAAAATTTTATTTTAAAAAAGATGATAATAAATCCACCGGCAATGATTTTAATGGATCAACTTCTATTAAAATTTCAGATTGGCTAAATGCTGCAGTAATAGTTAAAAATGTTTTCAATAAAGATGGTGGGAAAGAACTTGGTCTTTACAGAACCGCCGTTCTTGGCACCAAGGTAAACATTAAGGGGGTTTCTTTTATTTACCTTGATCCGCACTATACCTTTTCACCACCAGAAAATGTAAAGAGGATTGGGTTTAATGCAGGTCTTGAGACAACAGGCTTTAAGGATCTTTTTATAAGAGCCGGATACTTTCGCGAATCCTTACTTCCACACGAACCTGTTTATGGTCGTGGTTTTAGTGTTGGGGCAGGTTGGATATCTCCCAGGATATCTTTTGATTATGCCTTAACAAGAACACTATCACCTTCGTTTGCCACTACTCATCACTTTGGAATGACGGTTTATTTTTAAGTCCGCTCAATTTTAATAAATATTTTTAAACACCTGCAAAAAAAAGCCTGGGCTTGCCTGTCAGTGTATTTTTCTCAGACACCCAGTTAACGCCAGGATAAAGCTTATCCATTTTTTCTGGGCACAAAACCTCACAAGCAGGGCCACCACACAAACATTCACCATCTTTAATTAATATAGCGCTGTCAGCCCACTCAAGTGCTAAATTCACATCGTGTGAAACCCACAATATTCCGTAACCCTTATCCCTAAGGCGCCTTAATAGTTTCCCTGAATGAACCTGAAAATGCAGATCCATAAACGAAAACGACTCATCAAGAAGTAAAACCTTGGCCCCTTGAACCAGTGCACGTGCAAGAGAAACTCTCTGGCTCTCGCCCTGACTTAAGGTTTGATAATCCCTGTGTCTAAGACTCCAGCACTGACATTCATCCATTGCCCAATTTGCATATTCATAATCAGGTGTGGCAATTTGTGTAAACGGTTTTTTTCCTTGATATATTTTTCCCATCAAAACAACTTCAATTGCACTTATTGGATATTCCACCCTTAAAAAAGAAGGAACATACACCACGCGCTGTGCTCTATCTTGTGGTGACAGTTTAAGAAAATCCTGTCCGCGATATTTAATAATACCACTTCCATCCCCCCAGTGCGGCCAACTAATTACACCAGACAATATTTTTAATAAAGTTGATTTTCCTGACCCATTGGGCCCAATGAGCGCCATTATTTCGCCTGGATTTAATTCCAGACTTATATTTTTAATAACTTCTTCCTTTTGATAGGTGAAACTTATTCCAAACGCAGACAATATTGGCGGAATTTTTTCATTAATATTTATTTCATTGTTTGGCATTT
>CAZQUK010000238.1:0-5752 GCA_964596435.1 uncultured Oligoflexia bacterium | reverse complement strand
TACTACAATCCTGAATTGTTTGAAACAATCATGCAGGCAATTGAGCGTGGTCGGGTTTCGCAAAATCAGGAATTAAGTGAAGTTGAAAATGCTAAGGATACTGCGATAAAAAAAGCAAATAAAATAACACTGTAAAAGACTGTAAACTCAAACTGAATACTAGATCTACTGAATAATTTATAAGACCGCCTCTGGTTTTCTACTGGTATGAAGCCTCGTATGCCAAAGCTGCAAGGTTTGGAATATCTGCTTCCACAATTGCGCCGCTTTCAAGATATGGAGCAAAAAAGTTTTGAACAATAAGCTGATAATTTAGGTTTTCACTTTCGTTGGTTCCGCCACAATCGTTTGGATCATGATAACAGGCCATCATTGATTCAAAAGTGGCAGTACACGGCCCATGAAATCCCTGCACGATCATAATACTTAGGGCAATACTTCCTGAAAGTGTAAACCCACTTAAGCTGCCTTCCTCTAAGTTTCTGTCAATACCGCCAACTTGGTCCACTGTTAAACTTGTAGTGCAGTTCGGGTCGTCCCAAAGTGTGGCTGAGCTTGAAGTTTCATTGTAGCTTAAAGCCAGATTCGAAGAGTTAATGTAAATACCAAGCCCCTTGTTGTTGTTTAGTGTGGGCGAAAACATAACTGAATAACCGTTATCACTATTTTGGACCTGAAGTGCTACCGGGTTTGTTAAAATTGTAGAAATTAATGTTGGTATCCTATCCGTTGTTGATGTTTTGCAGGTTGGTACGGTTGGATTTGATAAAAAACTTGAACAAAAATTTAAGCCGTTTGGCACCAACCTGTAATAGCCCGTGAGTGTACTTAGATAGCTCGCTTCTGGATCAGTTGCAGTCGATGGGTCAAGCACTGCCGGTGGTTCAAAGTTGTTTCCAAGTTTACAACCGGTTGTAAAAGAAATTGTCCATGTGAAAAACAGAACTAGAAAACCTGTGAATAAATATGTTGTCCAATGGGTCCTTATGAATGTCATAAAATAGCCTCCGTGCTCAAAAGACTATTCGGATGGAACTTGTTTTTGCTAAATGGGTAAATATTGCCGGATGTTAAGTCGGAAAAAGGTCAATTATACCAATTCCAAAAAATAAATGTGGAACCCGAATTAAACCCGAATTAAATTCTGAAGTGCAACTATTGGAATATTAGGACAAAAGTGTCACTTGTTTTATTAGATAGGCGGCCATACATAAAATTATCTAAGCTTCATCACGCCTTGTTTTCCCTGGGCGCGTCCAACTAGCAATGTTCCTCCAACAACGGCAAGAGGTAATGCAAGACTTGATAAAATTGGGATCATAAACAAAAATGCTATGCTCATACCAAAACCCGAGCATGCAAAAATATGTGTAACTAAAAATTTTATTCCCTCAAAAAAACCAACACCGCGCCTTGTTTGCGGGTAAGTTGTGTACTGAAAGCTTATTAGTAAAAAGGTTGCAATAAATGCAATAATATTTATAACCGGAATTAATGAAAGCAGAAGTGCAAGAATAGTTGCCAGGCCCGCAAGAATCATTTTAATAAGATCAATACCAATAAGTCTTATCTGCCCACCCAAGTTAGTTTTTTGGGCAGGTGGCAGTGGTGGGGTTGTAAGTTTTTCAGTTTTTTCGGCTAAAAAATCATTAAATGGTGATGCACAAATACTGGCAGTGAACGAGAACGATACGGCACTGATTAATATTAGTACAATACGACTTAGAAACATCACGCTCCACGCAAGCCACCCCGTTGGGTCCCACCCCCAGGATGTAAAATATCCGTTAAGAAGTGCTGTAGCCTGGTTTCCAATCCAGCCCATCAAAAACCAATACAACAATATAGTGATAAAAATGGGGAGCAGACTAAAAAGTAATAAACTCTTTTTTGATGTAATAAGTTTTACTGCAATAAGTGGCAGCGTTATTCCGAATCCAAAAGAATTTATCGCAGAAGTTATATATGTGATCATATTTTTTATTTCCCCAGAGTGTGGAATCCTAACCATTTGAAAAATGATTTTCAAATACGTTTTTAGTGTTTTTTGTTGCGCGTAGCGGCGGTGGCGGCGGTAGTGGTAACGGTAATGGTAGTGGTAGTGGTAGTGGTAATGGTAATGGCAGGGTGCTTGTGGCTGTGATAGCGGCGGTGCGCAATGGCCTTGGACACTTTTACTCTTTATTTGTCGATTTATTTTGTTTGCCCCATCGACCAAGCCAAATTGGTAAAATAAAACATAAAAACACAGGGCCCAGGATCACTCCTAAAAAGTACCACATACCGTGAATGGTTTTTTTGTGGCGTATTGCTTCCAAAGATATAAGCCCCAACCCTAATGCACCCATACATATCCAAACTATTAGACCTAAACGAAACATATTTTATACTTACAGCAAAAACCAGATAAAGGGTACAACATTGTTTTTATGTTTAGGGGGTGACCTTAGGTTAAAAATCATGTACTAAGAAGAGTAATTTTTAACATTAAGAAACAAAAAAGTATGAGGGGTTATTATTATGGCATGGCAACAACCACCAGGCGGTAGAAGACCGGACGATCCATTTGATGAAATAAGTCGTTATTTTGATAAAGCAATGGAGCTTATTAAGGGACGCACAAGTTTTGTGGCACTTGGCGTAGGGTTTTTATTTGTAGCAATTGGCGTTTTAAGCAGTTTTTATACTGTTGAACCAAACGAAGAAGCGGTTGTTGTAAGGCTTGGGCGCTATAGTTCCACCCAGCTTCCTGGGTTACACTTTAAAATTCCTTTTGGAATTGATAAAGTTGTTAAGGTTAAAACCAAGCTGGTTCATCAGGAAGAATTTGGTTTTAGAACCACTAATACTCAGAATTATTCAAACTCCTCTTACACAACATCAAAAAGCAATTTTCAGGAAGAATCCTTAATGCTCACTGGCGATCTTAACGTTGCTGATGTTGAATGGATTGTTCAGTATAGGATTAATGAGCCTAAAAAGTTTTTGTTTCATGCGCGTGATCCTATTAGAAACATTCGCGACGTTACTCAATCAATTATGCGTAGAGTTGTTGGTGACAGACTTGTAAATGCCGTATTAACCACAGGGCGCGTTGAAATTGCGCTAGAAGCAACCCGCCTTATACAAGAGGTGCTTAATAAATACGATATTGGAATTGGAGATATTTCAGTAAAACTTCAAGATGTTAATCCGCCAGAAGTTGTGAAGCCTTCTTTTAACGAAGTAAACGCGGCAAAGCAGGAACAGGAAAAGGCCATTAACCAGGCAGAAGAGGCATACAATAAAGTTATTCCTGAAGCGCGTGGTAAGGCTGAAAAAATGGTTTCTGAGTCCCAAGGTTATGCAGATGGACACATAAATCGTGCAAAAGGTGATGCGGATAAGTTTAATGAAGTCTTAATGGCTTATAGAGTTGCACCGAATGTTACAAAAAAACGACTTTACCTTGAAACAATAGAAGAACTGTTTGGGCGTTTTGAGCGTGTAACAATTGTTGATGAACGGGTTAAGGGTTTGCTCCCAATTTTTTCCAGTGGGCAAAATCCGCTTGATTCTAAAAAAGTGGAGGACGAATAATGACAAAAGTTAAAAACACTATCTTTGCAGTTGTTATTGCCGCTCTTTTGGCAGTTGTATATTCGTCTGCTTTTATTATTCAGGAAGGTATTCAGGCCATAATTACGCAATTTGGTAGACCTGTTGGTGAGCCAATTACTGAGGCCGGTTTGCACTTCAAAATGCCTTTTGTGCAGGACGTTCGTTATGTTGATAAACGAATATTAACCTGGGATGGCGTTCCTAATCAGATTCCCACAAAAGATAAAAAATACATTATTGTAGATACCACGGCCAGGTGGCGCATTATTGATGTACTGAAATTTATTCAAACCGTTCAAACCGAAAGGGGTGCTAAAGCCAGGATTGATGCAATCTTGGATGCCATTACTCGCGACACTATTTCCAATAACCGTCTTGTAGAAGCGGTAAGAAACACAAATTCAATTTTAGACAGAATTAAAGAAAAACAAGATATTCGAAGCGACAAACTTGCAAAAGGGGAAGTGATTTTAGAAGAAGAAGAGGTCTTTGGCGAAATTGAAGTCATCAAACAAGGGCGTGAAAGTTTAAGCGATTTTATTGCTCAAAAGGCCGATAAAGAGCTTAAAGATTTTGGAATAACTGTTATTGATGTTCAGTTAAGACGTATCGCTTATGAAGAAAGTGTTGAAAAGAAGGTTTATGAAAGAATGATTTCAGAGCGAAAACGTATCGCTGAAAAAATCCGTTCAATTGGTGAGGGCGAAAAAGCTAAAATTGAAGGTAAAACCAGCCGTGATCTGCAGCGTATTCAGGCTGAAGGTTACAGAAAAGCCGAGATTATTAAAGGTAAGGCTCAAGGAACGGCCACAAGAATTTATGCAAAAGCCATGGGACAAGACGCAAATTTTTATGAATTCATAAGAACCATGGATGCGTATAAAAAAGCCTTAAAAGATAAAACACATTATATTTTATCAACGGACTCGGATTTTTTAAGAAAACTTAAAAAACCCTAAGGTGTTTTTGCTAGGGTGAGCTTAAATCAAAATTCTTCATAAGTGCCAGTTGGCCCCGCTGGTATAAGTATTTTTTGTTCAGAGCCTATGGCCCTGGCTGCGTTAGCTGCATCTGCAGGACTTGTGGTGTCTCTGTTTGGCGCTGGCATGAGTGGCATTTCTTCCAAGGTCTTTTCCCATCTTTCATTAACTGCCGGGTGTGGGGCGGGCAGCCTGAAATCATCACCAAAATAAAAGCCATGAGGTACCCATTTGGGTGCTGGATTGTTGATGGTAAACTTTGTGTTTCCAAAAACTACAGCTTTGGTGCCTTTGTTAAAATCGTCGTATGAACTTTCGCCATCGCTAGGATCGTAAAATGGGTTCCCCATATCAAGGATGCTTGATATTTCTAGGGTGGAGCTTGTTTTTTCGTTTGCTTTTTTAACAGCATTTTGGAGTGTCATACCTTCAGCATAATATTTGTGAAAATAATGCAGAAATATGTGTGATAAGCTTGCGCCTTTGTGCCCTATATATGCTTTTGCACCAAACATTAGCCATTTTGTTGCGGTTGAAAGGTTACCATCACTGCAGCCTGTGTTGTAAACAAGACGAACTTTTTTTAATAAGTCTCTTGGCGTTTGCTCTAAAAATTCTGGCATGCCATCGTTGGTGTGGCCAAGAATAAAAACATCAAGGGCATCAACTTCTTTTAAAAGTTTTGTTATGTGACTAGTGGCGCTTTTTACCATTTCAGACTGTTCTTTGGTTTTGTCAGATTTTTTGGGAAGTTTACTTTGAATTTTTTGTCTTTCATTTTCAACTGAATAAATTGAATGCGTACTATACTTTTTACCAAACGCTCCAATTGTTAATAGATGCGCGTAGCTTTGGGTTATATGATATTCAAAAGCATTCTTTTCATTTGCGTTAATGACAAGTAAACCGGTTTTTTGATTGTTAGCAGAAATTGCATTATTAAGGAGGGTGGTGCCCAGAAACAAAACGAAAATGGTTAAAAATTTTTTTATGAAAAATGACTTCATAATTTCTAGCGTCCTCTTCTGTTTTACAAAAACACTACTTTGATTAATTCGTGAGTATCAAAACAGCAAATCAGTAAAAAATGTTTTTTGCATTTTTTGCTCTCGCTTTAATCATATGTATAATACGGTGAAGTGGTCAAATATCCTGGGGTTGGTCGGTCTGGT
>CAZQUK010000237.1:0-5795 GCA_964596435.1 uncultured Oligoflexia bacterium | reverse complement strand
TGATTTCTGAGTATTATTTAAATATAGAACGAATAGTCACAAAAGAGATCTAATGAATGTGCTTCGTTTAGTAGATCGGGTATTTTTTGAATCTCATCGATAACAATACCAGCTATTTCTTCTTAATCTTCAGATAATTTTCAATTCCTATTGATGCTTTCTTACCAGCACCCATTGCTAAAATAACAGTAGCAGCACCCGTAACAATATCGCCCCCTGCAAACACACCAGGAATTGATGTGGCCATGGTTTCACTGTCTGCAACAATGTTGCCCCATTTATTCAGTGCCAAGCCTTCCGTGGTTCTTGGTACAAGCGGGTTTGGGCCCTGTCCGATTGCAATAATTATTGTATCAAGATCAATTGTGTATTCGCTGTTTTTAATGGGTACCGGGCGGCGCCTGCCTGAAGCATCAGGTTCGCCTAGTTCCATCTTTATGCATTTTGCAGCTTTCATTACGCCGTTTTTATCACCAATAATTTCAACCGGAGCGTTAAGCCACCTGAAGTCAATGCCCTCGTGTTCTGCGTGCTCTAATTCTTCAAGCCGTGCTGGGGCCTCGTTTCTGGTTCTTCTATACAAACAAACAACCTGCTCGGCACCCAATCTAAGCGAGTTTCTTAAACAGTCCATGGCAACGTTACCGCCACCTACAACTGCAACACGCTTTCCAATATAAACAGGCGTGTCGTATTCTGGGAAAGCGTAGGCCTTCATTAAATTTACACGGGTTAAAAATTCATTGGCCGATTGAACACCAATAAAATTTTCCCCGGGGATTCCCATAAAATACGGAAGACCTGCACCTGTGCCTAAAAATACTGCATCAAAACCTTCTTCATCCATTAACTCTTTTACTGTTGCGGCTTGACCAACAATGTAGCTTGGCCGGATGGTTACGCCCATTTTTTTTAAGTTTTCAATTTCAAATCTTACAATTGCTTTTGGAAGACGAAACTCAGGGATTCCATAAACTAAAACCCCACCAGGATTATGAAGTGCTTCAAAAATTGTGACATCATGCCCGTTTCTTGCAAGCTCTGATGCGCATGTTAAGCCTGCAGGGCCGGAACCCACTATTGCAATTTTATAGCCAGTTTTTGCAGCAGGGGTTGGCATTTTAACTTTATTATTTTCGCGCGCCCAGTCTGCGGCAAAACGCTCAAGCCTGCCAATTGCAACAGATTCGTGTTTTTTTACTAATGTGCATAATTTTTCACATTGATCCTCTTGTGGACAAACACGGCCACATATTGATGGCAGGATGTTTGTTTCCATAATTTTATTAAACGCACCAAGATAATCTTTATCAGCAATTTTTTGAATGAAGGCGGGTATATCAATGCCGACCGGGCAGCCCTCAATACATTTGGGTTTTTTGCATTGTAAACAACGATCCGCTTCAAGTACTGCCATTTCTTCGGGAAGACCTAGTGCCACTTCATTAAAGTTTTTAACTCTAGCCTTTGCGGTTTGCGTTGGCATTTTCTGCCTGGGTATTGCCATTCTTTCTTTTGGTTTTAATTCGCGGGCCA
Source organism: uncultured Oligoflexia bacterium (assembly GCA_964596435.1). GTDB lineage: Bacteria > Bdellovibrionota > UBA1018 > UBA1018 > CAZQUK01 > CAZQUK01. Next base: position 4,259 of record CAZQUK010000237.1, on the reverse strand, counting down.
TTATTTTTCACCCCTTCCAATTTTGCACTTGTGATCTTCGTATTGCTTCATTGCAACTTTCTCCTGCTCTGTGTAGGCTCTTAGTCTGTTCATTAAAAGGTCAAAATCTACTTTGTGTCCGTCAAATTCGGGTCCATCAACACAAACAAACTTGCTTTCGTTACCAACTGCTACTCTGCAACCACCGCACATGCCGGTGCCATCAATCATAATGGAATTTAAGGATACAACAGTCGGAATTTCAAGCTTGCGCGTAAGATCGGAAACCACTTTCATCATAATCGCAGGGCCTATTGCAATAACCTCATCGGGTTTGCCGAACTGCTTAACAAAATCTTCAAGAGCCGTGGTTACAAAACCTTTTTTTCCAAAACTACCATCGTCTGTGGTGTAAATAACTTCGTTTGAGGCTTTTTCCATTTCATCGCGTAAAATTACAAGGTCCTTTGTTCTGCCACCTAAAATTGAAACAACTTTGTTGCCGGCCTCTTTCATGACTTTTGCAATTGGGTGCAGGGGTGCAATCCCGGCGCCTCCACCAATACAAAGGCATGTGCCAATTTTTTTAATATGTGTTGGCGTGCCAAGAGGGCCCATAATTTGAAAAAGTTCATCGCCAGTTTTAAGTGTTGCCATTTCTGCGGTAGTTTTGCCGACTTCCTGAACAACAAGTGTGATCGTGCCTTTTTCTTTATTGGTGTCTGCAATTGTAAGAGGGATGCGTTCACCTTTTTCGTGAAGCATTAGAATAATGAACTGACCGGCCTTGTGCTTTTTTGAAATTTCAGGGGCCAGAATTTCATATTGTTTAAATTTTGGTGCAATTTCTTTTGTACTTAGAATTTTTGCCATTTTTTTAATGCCTCCCAGGCGCAATTGCGCAAAACTTAAATATTTTATTATAATAGGTTATTTATTACCCGGCTTTTGGCACGAGTGCAAGGCGATATGCGCTGCGTAATTATTTTAATTTGTTGACCTGAATTTATTATAAAAGCTATGTTGCTCCTCGGATGTTTACCGGAGAAAATAAAATTCATGTCAGATATGCTGAGACCGATAAAATGGGCGTTGTTTATTATGCAAATTATCTGGTGTGGTTTGAGGTGGCAAGAACTGCGTTTTTAAAAGCAATTGGTATTGATTACAAAAAAGTTGAACAAAAAGGCATTGCATTTGCCGTGATAGACGCAAGGTGCCAGTATTTATTACCAAGTTTTTTTGATGATGAAATTAATATTCAAACCAAGATTACAAAATTAAAGCGCCTTAAAATTGAGTTTGAATACAAATTGTATAGAAACGATGCGCTTGTTGCAACAGGTTCTACGGTGCTTGGGTGCGTGAATATGGAGGGCAAACCCAGGGCAATGCCAGCTAATGTTTATAAAAAATTAAAAGACGCAAGTAATTAACAAATTGGGAGACTTTGGCTTATGGATATAAAAAAAATATTTTCAGAAATTAACAAAAAAGACGCCGAGTGGTTTTCTTTAAGGGAAGTTGTGGCAAAAACAACGTCAATTGCGGCAAGAGACTTAAAGCCCGAGCAGAATTTTACTTTTAGGCGAAGTGGCGTGATGGTTGAAGTTTTATTTGGTGGAATGTTTGGATATGCTGCAAGTCCCGATAGGTCCAAACATGGAATTCAAAATGCATTAGATACAGCAATTGGGCTTGCAAAAGAGGCATCAAAATACAAGGTTTTTGATTTCACCCAAAAGGAGCGGCCTCCATTTAAGGGCGAATATAAAACTAAGCTTAAAAAACCCATTGATAGTTTATGTGCTGGCGAGATTAATAACATTTTATGTGAAATTACAAATAAGTTAAAAGTTTCAGATAAGATTATTAAGACGCATGCAGATATACGCATATTTGAAACAACAACTAATTATTTAAGTTCAAATGGAGCGGATTTTTGTCAGGACATAACTTCATCGGCTCTGGCCTTTAGTGCAACGGCACAAGAGGGAAATATTATTCAAACACGCACTAACGGAAGTCATGCAGATTGTTATCAGATCGGACTTGAGCTTTTTGATAAAGAGAATTTCTGGGACGATGTAAAAAGAGTGGGTAATCAGGCCGTAGAGCTTTTAGGTGCAATGGAGTGTCCTTCAGAGAGTTTAGATTTGGTTCTTGATCCTGATCAGATGTTAATTCAAATTCATGAAAGTGTGGGACATCCGCTTGAGCTTGATAGAATTTTAGGTGATGAGCGCAACTATGCAGGCGCAACTTTTGTGCGTCTTAAAGACTTTGGAAAGCTTCAGTACGGCTCAAAGCTTATGAACATTACTTTTGACCCTGATGTTCTAAAAGAAAACGCAAGCTTCTTGGTTGACGATACTGGTTATCAGGCTAAAAAGGAGCACATAATTAAAGATGGAATTTTAGTGCGCGCTCTAGGTGGGCTTGAAAGTCAGGCAAGGGCCGGGGTGCCAGGCGTTGCCTGCACGCGTTCTACTTGTTGGAACAGGCCGGCTATTGATAGAATGGCCAATATTAATTTGGAGCCAGGAAGTTCAAGCTTTGATGAAATAATAGCTTCAGTTAAGCGCGGTGTTTACATGGAAGCAAACCGCTCGTGGTCAATTGACGATTACAGACAAAAATTTCAGTTTGGTTGCGAATATGCAAAATTAATTGAAAACGGAAAACTTACAAAAACCTTAAAAAATCCAAATTACAGGGGCATTGCAAACCCATTTTGGCGAAGTCTTAAAATGCTTGGAGATAAATCTACTTTTAAGGTTTATGGCTCACAGTTTTGCGGCAAGGGGGAACCTAACCAGATTATTTGGGTGGGACATGCATCCCCTGTGTGCCTTTTTGAAAATGTTGAAGTTTTTGGAGGTGCCAAATGATTTCAAAAGAATATTTTAATAAAATTTGTGACGGTATTTTTTGTGAACTAGCTCAAAGTGAATATTTGATAGTGAATTTGCTAAGTGAGGACAGTCAGTTTATAAGGTTTAATACCTCAAAAATAAGGCAAACTGGTTTTGTTTTTGATTCGTTAATAACGCTTAAACTTATTAAGGGCACAGAAGGTAGTGCGCGCCAGGGTGATGACTCTTTGCAATTAAGCGGAAGTTACGATTCCGATTTAAGTGAAGCAAAATTGATATTATCTGGTTTAAGAAAATCTGTGGCAGGACTACCAGTTGACCCTTATATTAAAATTCCAGAAAATAATGGTGAAAGTTCAAAAATAAACACAGGCAAGCTTTTGGATCAAAAAGAAGTTATTGGTAAAATATTTTCTAAAATTGAAGGAAAAAATATTACAGGTATTTATACCTCGGGTCCTGTGGCTTGTGCGAATGCAAATTCACTGGGACAAAAACACTGGTTTTATAACGATAACTTTATTTTTGATTATTCTTTTTTTCTTGAATCCGGAAAAATGCACAGTGGCGTTTTGGCGGGCATGAGCTGGGATCAGGAAAAATTTATTCAGGAAATAAATGACGCTGAAAAAAAACTTGAATATTTACGAAGGCCGGTTAAAAAAATCAAGAGAGGTAATTATAAAACATATTTATCACCTGATTGTGTTTGTGAATTAATATCTGTTTTTGGTTATGGTGGGGTAAGTGAGGCTGCAATTAGGCAAGGCGGGAGCCCATTAATAAAACTTAAAAATGGTGAGAAAACTTTATCTTCAAAATTTTCCTTAAGTGAAGATTTTACAACGGGGCTCGTGCCAATGTTTAATTCAAACGGTGAGGTGGCGCCTGCAGTTTTACCGCTTATTGAAAACGGAGAACTAAGAAATACTTTAATTTGTTCAAGAACCGCTAAAGAATATGGTTTAACTTCAAATGCTGCGTACATTCATGAAACACCGAGGGCCATTTCAGTCGGAATTGGCGATCTTTCTCGCGCAGATATTTTATCTGCTTTGGGTACAGGGCTCTATTTATCAAACCTTCATTATCTTAACTGGTCAGATAGACAGGGGGGGCGAATAACTGGTATGACAAGGTATGCGTGTTTTTGGGTAGAAAATGGGGAAATTATTGCCCCCATTGAAGATTTAAGGTTTGATGACAGCATTTATAATTTATTTGGTGCAAACCTTCTTGGTGTTACTGATTTTCAAAATATAATACCTGATACCGGTTCATACGAATTTCGAAATGTGGGAGGCGCAAAAGTGCCAGGAATGCTTCTTAGCGATATGGCATTTACGCTGTAGGTAACGCCAGAAATTTTCTGTCCAAGCACATGCGTTATGAAAATAATAATGC
>CAZQUK010000236.1:0-5869 GCA_964596435.1 uncultured Oligoflexia bacterium | reverse complement strand
AAAACACCGGGGAATGATTCACCACAAAATTTACATTTTGAGTCAGCTGTTAAATTGTAGGAGGTAATATCATAGCGACTTCTTCCTATTACATGCTCCCCACATTTTGCACAGAATGAACTTTCAGTCCCAGGGTTTGAAAGATTACCTGTATAGACGTGGCGAATACCTTGGGCTTTTGCAATGTCCCTTGCGCGCAGCAAGGTTTCCATTGGAGTTGGTGTTTTATCTAACAATTTATAATGCGGATAAAAAGCCGAAAAATGAAGCGGCGTATCAGCACCGATGTTTTTATAAATCCACTTCGTCATTAGCTCAAGTTCTTGTGTGGAATCGTTCTCGTTTGGAACAAGAAGAGTTGTGATTTCAAGCCATATGCTAGTTTTTTCTTTAATATAAATTAAGGTATCAAGAACTGTTTTTAGATCTGCAGCACATAGGTTTTTATAGAAATTTTCGCTAAAAGCCTTAAGGTCAACGTTTGCAGCATCAAAAAGGTTAAAAAACGCCCCTCTTGCAATTTTTGAGATATAACCGGCTGTAACTGCAACGGTTAAAAGGTTTTCCTGGTGGCAAATGTCTGCTACGTCTTTTGCAAATTCATAAAAAATGATTGGATCATTGTAGGTAAATGCGACGCTACTTGAACCCATTTTTTTAGCGGAATTTACAATGTCTTTGGGCAAGGCTATTTTACAAAGAGTGTCCATTTCACGTGATTTTGAAATGTCGCAGTTTTGGCAAAACTTGCACCCCATATTGCATCCTGCCGTACCGAATGAGAAAGTTGATGAGCCAGGCAGAAAGTGGTTTAGTGGCTTTTTTTCGATAGGATCAACGCAAAGACCACTTGAACGACCATAGGTTGTTAAAACGAGTTTATTTTTATTATTTTGACGAACAAAACAAAAGCCCCTTTGATTTTCCTTAAGCTTGCATTCTCTTGGGCAAAGTGTGCATTTAATTTGTGAATCACTAACTTTTTCCCAGAATTCAGCTGGATGTTCATTAGATTTGGTCATTTAGGTCCCATTTTTTAGCTAGGTAGCAAAATTGCCCGGCCACATTCCACCAAGCAGATCTGAGTCTAGTAAAATAATACAACAAGTGAGTAAAATTATGGTAGAAATATTACTGATTCATGGTCTTTGAAAATTTGGGGACGAAACGGCTTCGACGGGAGGAGTGAAGTCTTAGTTGCAGGTCGAGGTTGTCACCTGGCCTCGTAAAAAAGGTGGCAAAACTAATAATCGGCAACGATTATGCACTTGCTGCTTAGTTAATTCTAGCAGTCGTCTTACCTAGCATTGCTCGTGGGTTAGGATAAGGCGTCAAATAGCGAGCTGGCTTTATGTGTTTTGCTGGCGCACATAAGGTGAGAAACAGTTAGCAAAGTGAAAGTGGTAGTTTGTTTGTGGACGCCCATTTTTACTTAATAAAACACAAAATAAACTTGTAGACGCTAACGATGAATCCCTTTCGGACGTGGGTTCGACTCCCACCGTCTCCACCACCTCATTGCTAACGCAATGAGAAGTCCAAAGTTGTTCATTTCCATTTAAAGTGTAGGTGATAGTCCTTTCTCCCATCTCATTTTCAGGTCCTATCACAATTGATTTAAAGAGGTTGTAGTACGAGTTTTTTAGAGCGACCGGGTCTTTATCAAGCATGATTTCTTGAACTTTTTTTGCATGTTCAGCTAATGATTTCCAACTAAAAGAAGTTTGCTTTAAGGCTTCGAGTCGCTTTCCAAGATCCTGCAAGCTCAAGTCCAAAGACGTTTTGTTCTCTGTATTTTTCTTTAATTCTCCCTTAAGGTTATCAAGGAATAGTCTTTTATCATCATCAGATAGGTTTTCGCTTGTTATAAAATCCAATTTTTTAATAAGCTTTGTATTTTCAATTTCAAGGCTTTGTATTGTTGCCTTTGTTTTTGAAATGCTTTGCTCAAGAACTTCAATGTTGTCATGGGTCTCTTGGCCAGCCTGTTTAATAGCTCTTTGAAGTTCAGGGGAGTTTTCAATTATTTGAGTGACAATATCAATGACATTTTTTTCAATGTAGTCCGCCCTGATACAGAAATTATGTTTATCGTTGCGATAGTAATTGAATTTACTGTTTCTGCCGTTGCCACTGTAACCCCTAAAGTTAGTGCCGTCGTGATATTTTAATAAACCTCCGGTTAATGGATAAACACGAATCATCCTGGTATTCTTGCCAGTCTTGCCAGCCCTAATTTCAATGGCTTTTTGAACTTTATTCCATAGTTTAATTGGAATCACAGGCCCATGTGGTAGATCAATTTCATGATATTGTTCATTTGGTTGTAAATCGTCTTGCTCCATATCTTTATTCTCCAAGTTTAAATACCATTTTCCAACCAGTCTGCTGTTTGTGAGGAGGCTGACAAGGGAATTGTGTGTAAAAGGGAGTTCATTTTTATTTAGGATTTTTCGCTCATTGCAGGCTTCAAGGGTTTTTTGATAGGAGCCATATTTCAAAAAGGTTTCATATATCCATATTACTATTTTTAGCTCATCAGGACTTGGAGTATAGTATCCAGGCTTGATTTGATCGTTCACGACCAATGGGCTTAATCCTAGGCACTTATGGGTGCTATTGAATTTTTGATTATTAACCATAGCTGAAAAAACAGAGTCCCTTATCCTTTTACTAGTGACCTTGGCTTCATATTCGCTAAATGAAGCAAGAATATCTAATTGTAGAACTTGAGTTGGATCGTTTGGATTTATTGGAAGTCCGCGAATTATTATTTCAGTTTTTGTAGAATTACATAAAATAAAGAACTCTTTCCATAGCTTTCCATCACGAGCTATTCTACTAATTTCCTTGAAAACAACAAAACTATATTCCTTTCTGCGAATAGCTCTTTTCAGAGCTATAAATTCTTCTCTATCACCAGTGGTTCCGCTAATGCCGGCATCAATATAAAAATGTCCAATATAATAATTTTTACGATTTTGTTTACTTCGAGTTTCGACTTCCTGGACGGCAAGATATATTTGCTGCTCAAGCGAGCCTTGCTCGACTTTTACTTGTTCTTCAGTACTTAACCGCAAATATCCAGCGCCTGTAATTGTAGGCCAGTCAGGATTTATAGGCTTCCAATTTTTATGATAATTTTCAGCAATAGCCCTGCATGAATTTATTATTTGGTCAAAACCTGGTTTAGCATTAGTTCCATTCATTGCAGGTATCCCCTTTCAATTAATGCACATAAACTTTGACCAAAAGACTGGCCAAAGCTTTCAATTATCTCTTCATTAATATTACCTATAATGATAGGGGTGAATTTATCCATAACTTCATGCTTTTGTATTTTTCTCCTGTAATTAATTTTTTTTCGTTTTGAAACACATAGTTTACAAATTGAATCATAACCATGTACGCCATTCGGTTTTAAATGAAAATCACTTAAAGGTTTTTCAACTTTACATTGAGTGCATGGTTTTGTTGTTGAAGAATTATATAAAAGTACTTCCATGAATTACTTTTACAGGAAATGATATGTTGAAAAGGAATGTTTGAATAAATCATAGGCAAAAATCGAGGTTTTGTTACATCAACAACCATCGAGCCTCTGGGGTAAACAGTATAACTCGTAGGAGGAGGCATCTTTTGGATACAGCAGGCTGCCTAATTGCTATGGAAAGGGTCACTTATAGGGTGAACCAAAACAGAATTTATTTATAAAATACTGTAAAATAATAGATTTAATGAAAAATGAAATAAATGACTATCCTGGATCTGTGTAGCTTCTGGTTTTCTCCATCATAAATTCCAATTTGAATACTGTAAATAGAAGTTAGGAAGCCTTCTAATTGGTTGAAGGCTATTTTCTAATAAATGTTGGAGGAGATTATGAGAGAAAAAAATAATGAAAACGAAGAAATGGTTGTCAGGAAAAGTATTAATGGTTGGAAAACAATAAGCGCTGGCGACAGCGCTTTTCAGATTATTCCAAATTTATCAAACGACAAGAAATTGGAGTTGAGGAAGAAACTAAAACAAGGGTATTATTTGTTAACGCAAGGGAGGCTAGTTAATAAAATTGAGTTGGGGAGGACGTACGACTATTTATGTAATAATTTCATAATGAAAAATGTAAAACAGATAGTTAATAGCTTTTGGTGTGCAGCGGGGAAAACATTTGATGACCTTGAAAGGCGTTTACAAGAGGCTCGACAATTATATCAATTTTATAATGAATGTAAAAAGTTTCGTAAAGACATCCCTGTAGATTCAGCATTGTCAATTATGAGGCATATAACTACCTTGCCCAAGAATAAGCGAAAAAAAGAACTAAAACAAATAAATCGCTCCGGTTCATTTCGGGGAGTGCTGATAACAAAAACAAAAAAACTTCGAGAGAAATTAGATGAGGCAAGAGAAAAATATGGTAAGTGCCCAGATGATAATTACAGGTTGGTTGAAAAAGAAATAAGAAATTATTCTTATATGATTTCGGAAGAAGCAGCAAAGTATGAAAGAAAATATTATGAAATATTACAACTATTGCCGAAAAACAAAAAGTTGCCAAAAAATATAAGAGAACAAGCTCAAAATGTATCCAGAAATCTTGTAAATGCTAGGGGCACAATTAAAAAAATATTAACGGTATTCAAATCAATACATATTAATAAAATGATATGCATAGAAGAAACTCCCATAAAGTCTAAAGAACGATCGGTCTCAAATATAAATATTTTGGAGGAAGTTGAACAAAGGGGTTACACCTTTTAACAAAGGAGAAGATATGGCTAAAACTGTTGGCTTTACTAAAGTGTCAAATAAAATTATCAGAACTGCTGATCTTTCGGTTTATGCAAGAGCCATTTATATGGTACTTGGTTCATTTTCTGAGGGGCGGAGATGGCCTAGCTACAAATATATTTGTGCATGTACTGGTATTAAATCAAAAAGTACAGCAATTAAATATATGAAAGAGTTGGTTAGCAAAGATATTATTAGATTTGATCCTGGGAGTAGAAAGGGGTCTCATAGACGAACTAATTATTATGAAATATTACCTGAAGATATTTGGAATTTAAATGTTTTACATTGGAAAACATGTGAGCAAGTCATCGAATGTAATGGTACCAATACAAATAATGAAATGGTACCAGTACACGGGCTATTATCTAATAAGATTAATAATAATATTAATGAAATACAACCCACTTCATTTTTAAAATTTACGACAGGAGATTTTAACGCCTATCAGAAGAAAGCAATAACTAATGTTGAGATGGAATTTCGTAAGTCTTTAATGGGGGGCAAGTTTTTTCAAGAAGCACCTATATTAGTGAGGAATTTTACTGAAGAACATGGGCCATTGGTGCCGCTTAAGCCTTTTATAGTTTTAATTAGTAATAGATTTACTGATGAGAAGGGGAAAAAATGGAGTGAATCACTAATTAGAAATGTAACAGATGCTTATGAAAATGGTCTTGCCTTATACCATAATAAAAATACTCCATGTGAGACAAAGGACGAAAGGCGTGAAAGAATTAAAAAGAGACGTAAAGAACAGCTTGCTAGAGCTGTAGAGGAGGGGTTAATCCTACAAAGGAGTTGGATGAATACAAAAGGTAACTCCGAATATGAAGAAAAATTCAATCAAAAAAGTAAACCATTTAAAATACCTACATGGGTTAAAGCTGAAGAAGTTGATAAAGTATTATCAAGCAATTAAGGAGTTTGGATATGAAGAGAAGGATTTCTGTTTTTAGAGGGATTATTCCACAGGACATGAAATATGTTTCATTTATTAAAGAAGTTACAAACCCTAAGATGTACTGCGGGCGCTTAACTGGAGCACATAGTACGATCATAACTCGAGATCGAA
>CAZQUK010000235.1:0-5892 GCA_964596435.1 uncultured Oligoflexia bacterium | reverse complement strand
CACACACCCCAAAAGGTACAGACCACAGGTAAATTAAAACAAAAAAACTCATTGACGCACGCACGCGCATTTTTTTAAAACACATTTATTCATTATAGTAGAGCAATACGACCAACTTTTGAAGACTTTTTAGATATATTAACTAGATAACGCAATAAATGCGACGCGGTAATTAAAATCCGTTTTCAAGTTTTTGTAAAAGTTGTGACAATGCGGGCCACGCAACCTGGAGCTTTACCCAAAGAAGTGCTGCGGCTGCACCAATAACACCAATTAAGCCTTCGCCCACAATGCTACCTGCCCCAATTGAGGCTGCATATTCTGTTATCCATTTTTTATGAATTTTTGTAACTAACCACATTATCAGGGCACCAATAAAAATTGAAACCGCATAAATTGCAGGTACAACCATGGCAACTCCAAGCGCTACTGCTGAAGGTAAAAATGGTTTTATTTTAGGCGCATATTTTTCAAGAATCACAATCAAAGAGCCCACTCCACAACCAATAAGAAGAGCATAAATTGCAAACCTTGGCAAAGCCCGTGGACCGATTGAGACCATCCTTGCAAGTCCTTCCCATGTAATAGCAGCTGGTGCCGGCATTGCCTCGGTTCCAATGTTGCCACCATCTGCGCCAACTAATAAGAAAAAAACAGGTACACAAATTAACGCACCAACTGCAACCCCAATAAATTGTGCATAAACCTGAAGTCTAGGTGTTGCACCTAAAAGATATCCAGTTTTTAAATCCTGCATCATATCTGCAGCTTCACTCGCTCCTGATGAGCTAACACCACCGGCCAGTAAATTTGCAGTAATATGCCCCGGATGCACTGAACCATATGCAATTTGGGTAATGCTTCCCATTGCACCAACAGGGTTAATATCTGTTTCGCCAGTAGCCCGCACAGCAATTGTTGATAGCAAAAAAGAGACAGGAATAATTAAAAGTCCGACCCAGACTGGAACATCAAATCTGAAATACAACATAGAAATAACCCCAGTGGTCGCAAACATAAAACCACCAAGGAGCCACTTAAAAGGAACATCAAGCTTTGTTGCAGCTGTGGAATATTTTGCTGAACCAAGCATTGATTTAAATGCCCGACCTATGACTTTCCACTGCAAAAGTGTATTCATAACGCCAGCGGAAACCATAATTCCAAGCCCGGGCCACATGGTCCACTTTACAACAATAGGATATTGTATTTCCTTAAGCTCTCCGGCCTTTCCCATAAAAGAATATATTTCCTGAAGTATTCCTGCATCAAAAAGCAGTGGCGCACATATTAGCCAGCAAATTAAGGAACCAATAAGCATGCTAAGTCCAATTCTGATACCAACTAAAAAACCCACACCAACCATCATTGGACTCAACGCTATACCCATCGTTAAGCTTTTATATGAATGTCCAAGCCATTTTCCGCTAAAATTAACGGCTGATGGAAGAAGTACTGGAACCCCATTTTGAAACCAGGCAACAATACCGGAAATAGCTGCAACAACAGTAAGCATCTTGGCCTTTACCATCCCAGATCCACCTGTTGATGTATGCAGGGCCATAATTGTTTCTGCGCAGGCTGTTCCTGTTGGAAACCTGAGCTTTTCAATCACAACAATTTGCTGTCTTAAAGGAATCGCAAAAAATACGCCGAGGAAACTTGTAAAAAAACACCAAAGCAAAATATCAACCCAATTCGGGGCCCGTGGTATCATGCCCGATGCTGCCAGCAAAAAAAGTGCTGGAATAACATTAACGATGTTGCCAATACTTCCTGCAGCACTTGCCATTGTTTGACAAATATTATTTTCAACCACCGAATACGGTCTTTTTAAAACTCCAACAATTATGGCATAGCTTAAAATAACGGCTATCAACGATCCACCTTCACCCCAACCTGTTTTAAGCCCCATGTAAACATTAAAGGCCACCATTACCACACCAAGCAAAAGACCCGTTACTATTGCTTGCTTTGTAAACTCCGGAAGTTTTCCTTTATGGTAAACGTTATCCATCCACTCTTTTTCTGCAAGTTGGTATTCATCAAGTTTTTGAGCCATATTATTTTCCTTATTATTTTCCTTTTATAAGTTAGTAAAACTAAAAAAATTCACAGCAAATAATTATTACCAGCATACCCGAAAGTACCATCACTTCAACCAATAACTGAATGACTAAACGCGGAACTAAACTGTTTTCTTGGAAATTATTTAAAAAAATATTCTAAAATTCGAAACAAAAGCATGTGGCCCAAATATTAAAACCCACGGGGCCCTGAAGTTAAAACCCAGTCCTTACAAGGAAAGCTCCAATCGATCCAATCATCAGCATCAATTCCTTCACGAGAAAGAAGTCTTCTAAAGGCATCCTTGCATGCCTGTCCGTGGCACTTCCCATCAAGCACAGATGTTGCCCGTCTTACAGAATCAACAGATTTTAATTTTCCCTGCCTTATGCGTTCACTTATTTCTTCGGCACTAATACCTTGACAGGAACAAAGCGCATTTTCATCAATCATTTTTTTATCCATATCAAGTTTTATGTGCATTCCTTCGCGAACCTTGGTCTGACATGCGTGTTTTTTTTCGCCATCAATAATTAATTGGCACAAACCGCAACTGCCATCGCGACACAATAGCGTATCATCGGGGCGCGAAAGTCCATTTTCAAAAAGCATTACAGAAACAAGGATATCTTTTCTTACAAGTCTTTTTTCATTATTAATATAAACTACAATTTTTTTTGATGCCTGCGCCTCAATATCCCAAACATCATCAACACTACTCACGTATCCTGGCTCTTCATAACGAATACCCCTGGCCTGCCAAAAAAGATGAGATGGAACCTCCACCTGGACAAGACTAACATTATCAGATTCAGATGGTAACAGGGCACAAACCCTGCCCGATCCAAGCGCATCACCGCGCCTGTTAACTAAAATTGCAAGTTCTCCTTCGCTCCATTTGTGTTTTCCCCTCCAGGGAAAAACCAAACGCGACATTGAACTATCCGTTTTTTCATGAATAATAACCGGCACAGAACTTGGACACGTTGTCACACAAAGCCCGCAGGCCGTGCACCTTGATTCATTAAGCAGCACGCCTCTTGTTCTGCTTGCAGCTTTTTTAATCGATTTATGTGTTTTACCTTTAACCTTCATTTTTATCGGTCTTTGAATATCAATTGCGGATTCGGGACAAACCTGCTCACAAATCTTGCAGGCCACTTCTTCAAAACATTCTATTGAAACAACCGGGCGCACCTTTTGCGTGGCATTTGGAACACCTGTAAATTTTTTTATTCTATCCAAAGACTCTTTACTTACCCATTTTTCATCGTAATTTATTTCAAACGGTCTGACATTATGCTGTTCAAAGGCCCAAAGGCGCATTTTAGATCGTCTTGATAATTTATTGATCCATGTTTTCTTTTTTTCAAGATCAACTATTAACGCTTTAACAATTCGGCAAGCAAGAAGCCTTGCGCGTTCCTCTTCCAGGCGCCAACCCGCAATATCCTCAGCTCTATGCATCCCAACGGTTTGTTCTAGCTCAAAAAGGAATGACCCTGGCGGATACTCACGTATCCCGTTTGAGTGCCCAAATGGACCCGCAGAAATAAGACGGTTAATTTTGATGGTCTGATTTTTTCCGAGAGAATTTATAAGATTTAGTTCCCAAATAAAATTATCAGTCTGCAATAAGCTTTGTGGAATTCCCCAAATTATTTTTCCACCCAGCACTTCAAAGCGACGCCTTTCAACTTCCCAACCCCAAATATTTTTTTGGCTTTCATTATCCTCTATAACTTCATGTTCCTTGTAAGTATCAAGCACCGTTTCAATACAAAGGACTTCATTTACGCCGTATTCTAACAGTGCCGATCCAAACTTAAGGGCCCTGTTGCCTGTACCTAAAATTGCAACTTTATCACCCCAACTTAGTTTTGATTCCTTAAAAAGACGCCATGCGGTTGAATATGGCCAAAGCCCCCTGGAGCGCCAGCCTAAAAAAGGGTCTGGTAGTGTGGGTACGGCACTCATTAATACAATTGCGCGTGCTTGAATACGATGAATTTTATTCTGACTGTCTTCAGCAAATAGCACGCCACCAGTTTGTGGAAGCGGCACTATCCCCTTTAAACGCATTGTATCTCCACCAACAGCACCGACCTTTAGTCCCACATCACCACAAATACTAATAATTGAACGAACACCTACAGAGGGCCACGGCGCCACTCTTGGTCCACCCGCAACTACAACATCCAATTTATCTTCTTTAAGTAAAAAACTCATTTTTCTAACCCAAACATTTCTGACAGATTTTCCGTACAGTACTCACAACCTGAACAATTGGACCATCACAAGATGGGACCACATATCTAAAAGTTTTTTTCTTTGATCCATTATCTTTTAATGATAAATAATAAGGCACCCTACCCCATTCAAAAAGCAAACGCGGCCTCATTAAACGGATCGTAACCTTGTCCCAATTTAAAAATTTACAGCATAAATTCCACAGGTCCAAAAATGCATCTTCTGATGCCCAGCCGGCAACATGCGCTTTCCATTCGTCAATCGGGACAAGAGGACCTGCGCGCAAAACACAAAGTCTATTCATAATTTTTTTGTTTTTAGGATCACCCTCACCATCTGCCCAAAAAACCATATTTCTCAAACAAGAAATGTTATCGTAATTTAAAGATTCTCTGGAAAGCAATGACCACTCTTCCCAGAACCTGACCCCCCTAGGTTGCGGCAAATCAACATCCATTTTCTTTGCCTGAGTTTGAACCCATCTGTTCATTCTTGGGGTCCAAAAAACCAAAACTCCATTTTTTGAAACAACCTGATGCCCACTACCCGCAGCATGAAACCTTACACCATCCGAGGAAAACTCAAGACCCGAAACGCCACAATGAACACCTTTTCCTTCTAAACGTTCAGAAATAAATTCAAGCATACCGTTTTGAAATCTTACAACATCAACATCACACAAGCGTTGCACAGAAACGGCCGCCAGCCCCTCTTTATCTGAATTACTATTAGTCAAGACAAAAGGATCAGTACTTTTTTGCCCAACGTCATTTCCTGACAAAGATATTCCAGGACAGTTACCTAGTGCCAAAATTCCATCTGAAATATGTGGATTAAGATCGGCATCAAGCATTCTTAAATAAAAATCCTCAAGGCTATTAAAATCATTTTCAAAATTAAAACCACTCCAGGCATACCAGGTTCTTGTTCTTGCCCGGACAAATGGTGCAAAAACATCATGATACCCCTTTGTCTTCCCACCGCCGCTGCCACTACCACCTCCTGAGTCGCCTACAAACGGCCAGAACTCAACAGCACCGGGAAAATCCGGCCTTAATTCAGTAAGAACATGATCGGGCATATTTTTTTTAATCCGTTCAGGTTTCAAGGTAGCAAATTTTTCTTTTCCTGAAAAAGTAACAAGCGGATCAAGAGGCAGCTCTGAGTCCTCGTAAAAAAAATCATTATCAGGGTTAAGAACTAAAACAGACTTACCTTCATCTAAAAGTATTCTGGCCGCAAGAAGAGGGGCCAGACCTGTTCCGATTAAAACGAAATCACACTCGCGATTCATCCGCGAGAACTCCCATAACTTTTTTCATAACATCCTGAAGTTGAGAATTTTTATATTCTCTATGTGCACTTCTACCCTTTTCGTTTTCAATTGCACTATACTGATCCACAATCTGAACCTCATAAGGATAAAAAAACCTTAAATCTTTTTGGACATATTTCATGTCTATAGAATCAACTATTTTCTTAATCGGATCATCATCCTTTTTACCTATTACTTGTTTTTTAAGACTCTTTAAATTTTCATGAATGTTATTGCGAACCCTTATAAGCCTTCTACCC
>CAZQUK010000234.1:0-5898 GCA_964596435.1 uncultured Oligoflexia bacterium | reverse complement strand
ATTTCGACAATTTTGAAGCTGTCGGCCATTATTTCAAAAAAGTCATAAACATCATGAAGCAGATGAACTACCAGGAATTTCAATCTGATAAATTTAACCAATTTGAAACACAATTAGACGAATTACTCACAGAAAGAAGGGTGGTAATACAATGAAGACAACAGCCTTTCAAAAAATCTATACAAAAATAGAAAACATAACCAAGGCAACATGTACCATTAAGGCGGAAGGCATTGCCTACGAAGAAATGGCGTATGTTGATAACAGACCCGCACAGGTTGTTAAAATCAAAGGTAACGATGTTACGCTTCAGATTTTTCCAGGCACCCAAGGAATTGCAACTAATGCTGAAGTTGTGTTTTTAGGAAAGCCACCAACACTTAAAGTCGGTGATGATTTAAGAGGCAGGTTTTTTAATGCTTATGGCCGTCCAATTGATGGGGGACCAGAAGTTGATGGTGAAGAACGAGAAATTGGTGGTCCATCTGTAAACCCGGTTCAAAGACGTCAGCCTTCTGAGATTATTGCAACTGGTATTGCAGGTATTGACCTTAATAATACTTTGGTTACCGGACAGAAAATCCCGTTTTTTGCTGATCCTGACCAGCCATTCAACCAGGTTATGGCCGATGTGGCCCTAAGAGCAAAGGCTGACATTATTATTCTTGGCGGTATGGGTATGTCAAACGACGACTACCTCTACTACAAAACACTTTTTGATAATGCAGGTGCCCTTGATCGCATTATTTGTTTTATGAATACAACAGAGGATCCGCCGGTTGAAAGACTACTGGTGCCTGATATGGTGCTTACGGCTGCAGAGTACTTTGCAACAGAAAAGAACTATAAGGTTCTTACTCTCTTAACTGATATGACTCTTTATGCAGATGCTTTGTCAATTGTATCAAACCGTATGGATCAGATTCCATCAAAAGACAGTATGCCGGGTTCTCTTTATAGTGACCTTGCTAAAATTTATGAAAAAGCCGTGCAGTTTCCTGCTGGTGGTTCAATAACAATTGTTGCAGTTACCACACTTAGTGGTGGCGATATTACTCATGCTATTCCTGATAACACCGGTTACATTACAGAGGGGCAGCTCTTTTTAAGACGTGACACTGATATCGGAAAAGTAATTATTGATCCTTTTAGAAGCTTATCTCGTCTAAAACAGCTGGTTATAGGTAAGAAAACACGTGAAGATCACCCACAAGTTATGAATACTTGTGTGCGACTTTTTGCTGATGCTGCAAGTGCAAAGACCAAAATCGAAAACGGTTTTGATCTTACCGATTATGACAAACGTTGTTTAGGTTTTGGTAAAGAATATTCAAGAGAACTTCTTGCAATCGATATTAACATTGAAATTGATAGGATGCTTAATAAGGGTTGGGAGCTTTTTTCCAAATATTTTTCAAAAGATGAAGTTGGTCTTAAACAGGAACTTGTTGAAAAATATTGGCAAGAAACGGGTTTTAGCGAAAGCAAAAAACCAAGTGCCAGTGCAACTGTTTAGTAATTAAGTAACGGAGGAACATGCTGTGGCTATAGCATTCCAGTATAACAAAACATATCTCCAGTTGCTGAATAAACAACTGAAGGTTCGTGAGACTGCTTTGCCAACACTTCAGGCAAAAGAATCTGCTCTTCGTCTTGAGGTAAAAAAAGCGAAAGATGAAGTTCAAAAAATTGAGGAAGAAATTCAAAAGAAGAAAATAGAGCTTGATTTAGTAAGCAGGCTCTGGGGCGAGTTTCCAGGTGGGCTTGTGAAGGTGGCAAATGTTCTAGTTGATTACAAGAAAATAGCTGGGGTTCATACGCCGATTTTTAAAAAAGTTGTTTTCACAGTTAAGCGTTTCAGTCTTGTGAACTATCCTTCATGGATACCTGCTGGTATTGAACTCATGATGGAGTTTAAGGAGCTTCGGATCAAGAAGGAAATTGCCTTAAAAAAAGTTGCAATTTTAGAGTACGCAAGAAAAAAGACGACGCAAAAAGTTAATCTTTATGAAAAGGTCCAGATTCCTGGTTACAAGGAAGTGATTTTAAAGATTAAGCGTTTTCTTGAAGACGATGAGAACCTGGCAAAATCTTCACAAAAAATATTAAAGGCAAGAATGGCTTTAGCTGAGGCTACCGCATAGTTTTTAGGGGTTTATATGCTGAAATACGGTCTTTTGCGTAATTTGAGAGCCGGAGAAAAAATATGATAGTACCAATGAAAAAACTTTCACTACTTCTTTTTTACAAAGAAAAGGAAGCCTTTCTGGAGCTACTTAGGGATCAGGGCGTTGTTCATATTGTTGAAAATGAGGGAGCTGTTTCTTCAGATCTTGAAATATTAAGTGGGGAGAAGAAAAATATAGATCATGTTTTAACTTCTATAAAAGCTTTAGCAAAGGCTCAAAAAACATCTGCACCTGCCAAGAATTCTACAGCAGACCCGGAAGAAATAATTCTCCGTTATGAAGAGCTTGATGCAAAGAAAGACAAAATTGAACAGCAACTTCAGGATCTAAGAAAAAAAATTACAATTCTTGAACCATGGGGAAACTTTGATTATAGGGCCATTGGTAAGCTCAAGGACTCAAACATAACGATGCGTTTTTTTGAGATAAGTGATAAAAAATATGATTCCTTAAAACAGCTTGATATTGCAATTGAGGAAGTTAGTCGTAGATCGGGTATGGTAAATTTTATTGCACTTGAGCATGGTGAGATAATTTCCCTTGATGCGGACGAGGTTTCTCTTCCTGAAATTTCTCTTTCAACAGCAATTCACAAGGTGCAGGAGCTTGAGAAGGAAAAACTTGAAGTGGAAAAAGCTTTTCTTGAGCTAACTAAGTACCAGGATATTTTGCATGCATATTGTATGCAAAAGAAATCAAAACTGGATTTTGAAAAAGCAAGGCTTAGTATGGAGGACGGTGCCGATGGTAAAGTTGTATCACTTACAGGTTGGATACCGGCAGATAATGGCACAAGTACCGAAAAAAGAGTTTCAAGTTTTTTAGAAGGATTTTCTGCATGGTATTCGATTGATGCACCAACTATAGATGATAATGTGCCCGTGCTTCTTAAAAATAAAAAGTCATCAGCACTTTTTGAGATGATAACAAACATCTTTTCTCTCCCAAATTATTTTGAAATTGATCCAACACCGTTTTTTGCGCCATTTTTTGCGTTATTTTTTGGTCTATGTCTTGGTGATTTGGGTTATGGGGCCGTGCTTTTAGTGGCTGGTCTTTTTGCAATGAAGTTTGTTCCTAAAAAGCTGAAACCAGTATTTATTTTACTCTCAGTTTTGGGCTTTATGACCATGCTAGGTGGCGTAATGTTAAACACAGTTTTTGGTCATGCAATTTTCACAGTAGGGGGGGATGTAGGGTTTTTAGAGAGTGGTGCGGCACTTGCACCTCTTAGCCCTATTCAGACGGCAAGTGGAAAATATTTTCCTGCCATGCCTTTTGCCCTTTATCTGGGTGTTATACAAACAATTCTTGGCGTTGGTCTAAAAGGTTATAATCAGTATAAAAACGACGGTTTTGTTTATTTGCTACATCCGCTTGGAAATATTTTAATGATCATTGGTGCCACAATTTTTATGGCGCAGATTAACTTTATCGAATTAGGAAAATTCTCCTTTGGTATTGTTGCTGTTGGGCCTTTTTTATCATCTTTATCTAATGAGGTCCCCATGGCGTTTATTGCAGCAGGCGCGATATTACTCTTTCTTTTTAATAATCCAAGTAAGGGTGTGCTTGTTCGTTTCGGGATTGGAATATGGGAGCTCTATGGCTTTGCCACGGGTTTAATGTCTGATGCGTTATCGTATTTGCGTTTGTTTGCTCTTGGGCTTGCAAGTGGTTTACTTGGGGCAGCTTTTAACAACATAGCTCTTATGATGATCGCAAACGATGGCGGTAATGGGTACAACTATTCATCCCCACTGATTATTGTTACGATTCTTATTATTGTGGTTGGACATACGCTAAACCTAGGTTTGGCACTTCTTGGATCTTTTGTTCATCCACTTCGTTTAACTTTTGTTGAGTTTTATAAAAATTTAAATTTTAGAGGTGGAAGCAAGGGCTATGTGCCATTTGCACGCGCCGAAGCGGGTGAAAAATAATTTGAGAGAAGGTTTTAAAGGATAGGAAAAAAAATTGGGTTTGTTTTACAGGCCTAAAAATAACAACTAAGGAGGCATGAATGGAACTTGGAAGCGTATTAGCAATGATTGGAATGGGAGTAATGGTTGGTCTTTCTGGCTCAGGGTCAGCTATAGGAACAGCAATTGGCGGATCTGCAGTTGTTGGAATGTTAAAAAAGAAACCGGATGCTTTTGGTAGCGGTTTGGTTCTTGCGGCACTTCCTGCAACACAGGGGCTTTATGGCTTTGTTGGTTTTATTATGTACAATGGTGCACTTACCTCAATGGGTGGGGAAATCAGCTTACTTCAAGGGTCAGTTGTTTTTGGCGCCGGTATTGCCCTAGGACTTGCAGCACTAATTTCTGCAATTCAGCAGGGAAAAATTTGTGCAAACGGTGTGGCCGCAATTGGTAATGGACACAACGTTTTTGCAAATACCATGATTCTTGCAGCTTTCCCGGAATTTTATGCAATTTTGGCACTAGTTGCAGTGATCTTAATGCAGGCCCTACTTACTGTTTAAGCATTTAATGTTTTTTTAGCCTTATTGTTTGGTATGTTTTTTTGTATTATTTAATAAGGCGTATTTTTATAAAGGCGGTTGTTTACTTTTTTTATGAAAGGAGTAGGTGATCGCCTTTTTTGTTTAATTAATATTTTTAATGATATGCCACTTGATTGATTAGCGCATCTTTTTGGAGTTTTTATGGCGTTAGATTTTAAAAAGTCCTTCATTATGGTTCTGTCGACGGTGGTGTTTTTTTCATTCAATGTGTTTTCGCAGGATAAAACAAAAAAGAAATCATCAAACGCCTGGGATTTGGTTGTAAAAGTTGCAGGAGCTAACCGTCTGGTTAATGAAGAGTCTGAAGTTACCATGAAACTAATGCGTGCTGATGGTGAGGTGCGTGCGCCCAAAAGAAAGCTTAATATATTTATTTCAAACCCCAAAGAAGGCGAAACCCGTACTTTACTTGAAATTTTAGCGCCAAAAGACTTAAGAGGTAGCAGGTTCTTAACAATAGAGAGCCCTAAGGCTTCTGGCCAATGGGTTTACTTATTAAGTACAAAAAAAGTTGAGCGTTTAACTGCAGGTAACGACTATGAGAAGGTTTTTGATTCTGATCTATCTTACTCTGACCTTAAGGGCGAAGATAATGGAAGTAATGTGTATGTTTATGTGTTCAGAGATGAATGGTTGAGTGCCGCAAAAAAAACCTGTGGGGAGGACGTGGATCTTGTTTTGTCACTACCTAAAAGAAAATCAAAGAGCCCTTATAAAAAACGGGTTCTTGCAATCAGTAAAAAAAGGCCCATTGTTTGTCGTATTGACCTTCTAAATATGAAAGATGAGCTCTTAAAGAGTATTGAAAGTTTTGAATATAAAAATAGGCATGGCGTTTGGCGCCCAACACGTGTTTTAGTTACAAGTTATGAAGTTAAGGATCGGCCCATTTCCAAAACAGAAATCCTCTTTCTAAAACGAAAAGTGGATGTGAAGTTTGACAATAAAATGTTCACACCGGGCCAGCTTGCAAATTAATCCGGTAGAATATTTTTTGGAATTAATAAAACCAGTGGGATTCCAAGCATTGAAATAACGGCACATAGCCTGAATGTGTTTTCAAACCCAATTTTGTCACTAACAAAACCAATTAAAAGTACAGTTAGGGATGTTATACCCCAATTAAGCGAAAAAATCAGGCCGCCTTGCCTAAGTTAGTCTGAACTTTGTTATAAAGTT
>CAZQUK010000233.1:0-5933 GCA_964596435.1 uncultured Oligoflexia bacterium | reverse complement strand
TGCAATTCGATTATAGGCCGCAACCCCCCATTGCCCACCTATTTGTACTGCTTTTAAGTACTCTTTGGTTAGTATTTCAAGTACCTTCAGCCGTTCATTTAGTGTTTTCTTAAAAAGATTTTCAGGAAATGAAAGTTTTGGATACGAAGTTGTATTTTCTTTAAACAAGGCTAACCTGTAAAAAGCGTATGCAATAAAAGGAAGTGATGTTTTATTCTTTCTGTTTATCTTTGTAAGATTTCTTAAATGTTTTACAGCATTAACTTCATCTTTTGTTTTAATGTATAAATCAGCAAGTCCCGTTTCGCATTCAGCTTTCAGTGGTAAGCCTGATTCCAGACAAATGGAATAATTTTGAAAAGCCTCAGTCATGTCGTTTCTTTTTTCATAAAGCCTTGCTAGATCAAGGGCAACACGCCCTCTGGCGTTGGTTTCCCTGTATCTTGAAATAAAAAGCTTTCTATTCTTATCGGACCTTTCTTTGTCGTCCATGGCCCAGAATATTCTTGCCGAAGTTTCAAGTGCCAGCGAATCATTCATGGAAATACCAAGTTTTTCAAATAACTCAGAGGACTCCTTGAATTTACCCTGAACAAACAAAAAAGTTGCAGTTTCTCTGGTTGAAAATATTAATTTTGAACTTTTTGGATACCTACCGTGCCATTCATCTATTATCGCGGTAACAGGTGCAAAATCCTCACCCCTCATAAATGCGCGAAGATACTGGTGCAAAGAATCAGCATAGGCTTTTTCTACAAGTTTTTGGTCCTTTTCATTTTTCATTGATTTTGCAAGATCAGCATAAGCCTTACCTGCTTTTTCGTGATCACCTTTTTTTACATAAAAACTGATCATACGGGCATGAAGCTTTTTTTCTTCAGCATCAATCGTTTTTGAAAGCATGTATTTGCCTTTATGCTTATCTGTTGCTATTAGCGCGTTGCTTTCTTTTAGTTTTTCAATTGCATTTTCCAGATCGGATTCTTCTTTTGATTCACCTCCGGTTATTGGTTTACCGTTAACGCGATCTGAATAAATTTGCAGCCACAGTCTTGCTGCAACTAATGCTTCTTGCGAGTCCGGTTTAGTAGTAAAAATATTTTTAGTGCGCTCAAGGGCGTTTTCGTGCTCTTTAGGGTAACCTGCAATAATTTTAGCGGCTTGAAGTGCGGCTTTTCTGGCTTCACTCAAATTACTTAGTTTAGCTTGTATGGAGTCTGTGGCTTTTATAAACTCCCGCTCAATATCTGAAGGTTCAGACCTTTTTATGTTTTTGACCTTTTTTGACTCAACATACAGCATATCAGACACTGTCCCGACCCAAAGAATCCCGGCTTCCTTATAGTAGCGAGAGTCTTCGGATTTAAAAACACTTTTATATAATTCTAAAGCTCCTGAATAATTCCCAAGTTCTTTTTTTACTTCAGCCAGGTACATTTTGATTTCAGGAACTTCTTTGTCAGCACCAAAAGCTGGCAAAATTTTATTTAAGTAGAAAGTATAAAATTTATCGGAAATTACAAGAAAACCTTTGTTCTTTTTCTTGCTTTTCCTGTACTTTTCATGGTTTTCGGTGGCAATCCTTCTTGAAGTAGATTTTAAATGTTGTGCCTCTTTTTCAGTTTCATCATTACCACTTACATAAATTTTGGTGTTCTTCACCCTATTTAATGCAAGATCATAATCTCTTTTTCTAAGAGCCAAATTAAAAAGTTTTACTCTTACTCTAAAAGATTCTTCACCATCGGGGCGTGTTTTAAGCAGTGTTTCATAAACTTTAATTGCCTTTGGATATTGAACCGTTCTTTCAAATTGCGCCCCAAGCTTCTCAAGAACTTCTGGAAAATAATTTTCATTACCGGCTTCGTTATTAAAGTATGATATGGCTTCATTGACATTTCCTGTTTCCGTCATAAAAAGAGCAATATCTCTGAAACCCTCTTCTTCTAAAGACAAATACTTTTCTTTGTCTTCTTTGGATATAGAAATAAGTCTCTTCATTGTGTTAACGGCGTTATTATATTCTCGGGTTTTGTAGTAGGACCAGGCCAGTTTGTGTAATATTGGCGGTAATTGTTCTTTTTTTGCTGTCCTTTCTGCTTGTTTATAATAATTTTTTGCGCTTTTATAACTATTTTTGCTAAATTCACTGTCTCCAAGGACCTTATATGCCTCCGTAACAAAAATACTTGTCTTAAACTTATTTGTAAGCATTTTGTAATAACTTAAACTATTTTTTATTTTCCCAAGTTCTCCGTAATTAAACGCCATAAAATAGTAAGCGTGATCAAGTTTCTGATAGGGAATTTTAAGGCTGATAAGTTCCCTACATGCGCTAATTCCTTTTTCTAAAAATGGTCTTGAATGTGATCTGTCAATAAATCGATCCTTGCGTCCACTTTCAAGCCTTTTTTCGTGTACCCTACCCTCAAAAAGAAATGTTTCTCTGTATGATTCAAAATATGCCTCGGCCAAGCGAAAGTAAAGTTCGGCCCGTCTGTTTTTTGGAGCGCGTCTTCCTAGCGTAATTCTTAATTGTTGAATTTCCTGATACCGAATATTTGAAATATTTGCTTCTTTTGAAGATTTTACAGCATTAATTTCCTGTTCCGAGTACCCTGCAAATGTATTCAATGAAAAACAAAAAATACTAAAGCATATAAATATCTTAAAAATATTTTGGTTAAGTTGTTTCACTTCGAATAAACCTCACTCTTTAAAATTGATTTCACCTCAGGAACCACATTTTGATTCCAGGGCAAAAACATAATCACCAATCTCATCCATCCAGAATTCCCCATTAAATGACCAGTAGTACTGGTCATCACGTCTTTCAGGCGTTTTATTGCCTCTTGAACGGTCATCTTTTTCGCTGCCTTCGGAAAGAAGTTCTTCTTTTGCTCTTTTTAAAAGCTCTAGGTTAATAAAGGACATTTTTTCGTAATCAGAAATAAGAACTGAGTGATGATCAATTAAGCTGTTTTTTACAAAGGCTCCGCCCAATAAAACTATAGTGCGTTTTCTCCATTTAAGAACAACATTTAAAAAACCAGGAAATCCCTTGTTCATGTTGCTTGAAACACCAACCTGTCTTTCAGCAAAAGAGCTTACCATTCTTATTTCGTTGTCAATTTCCCGCTCAGCTTCAACCAGGCTCCGAAAATAAGGGCTTGTTACAAAACGATTCATTAATCTTTGAAAATCACTTCTTGAATTTTGCGATGAATAAAGCGCCTGTTTTCCTTCAGAATAAAAAGTACCAAGACTGTTAGAATTTCTTTCCACAAACCTTTTTACCTGTTCACCCAACCGTGTGTATTTGTCATGAAACTTATTAATTACTTTTTTTGCATCGGCATACTGACAAAGAGTAAGGTAGGACTGGGCCATTAAAACTTCCACTTCCGAGTTAAAAATGAACCCCAAGAGTGGGCTGTGGTACGTAATAAGTTTACCGAGTGAGCGGTTATACTCTTGCCTTGCAAATGAGTTCCATGCCTGCTCGAAAAGAATATCCGGCCACACAATACTTTCCTTTGGAATTTTATCATATGCTTTATCTGCGTCATCGTGTCTGCCCACCTGATAAAGCGTTCTTGCAACACCGGCCTGACAGCGCGATTTTAGATCTTCAAGCTCTCTTAACCTGTTGTTTACCCAACTGGATGAAACCTGGTTTCTGTTTGAATACATATCCTCAAGTCGGCTTTCCATTGAACCCGATTTGTTTGTGCACTTTGAAAAATCATCAATGGCACTTTGGTTTCTTCCCAGTATTGCGTTTGCTGTTGCCTTAAGTTGCAGTGAAAATGGCCAAAGGGAGCTTGATGATGGTATTTCATCAAAATAAGCAACGGCTTTTAATTCATATCCTTTCAAGAGGGCATCTTTGCCAAGAGCATAAAGGTATGCAGCCTTGTTTTTTGCGTCATAGTCGCTGGCTTTTGTATGGCGAATCAGGTATCTCTTTATGATATCCACACCGACGTGGAAAATAAGTTCTTCAGTATAAGGAAGTACCCTTCTTAAAGCATGTGAGTTTTCTGATTTTAGTGCCTTAATAAAAAAATAAACCGCCGAATTGTAAAGTCCGGCATGCATCAGTCCTTGTGTAATGTGTGAGTATGCAATGCCGCTTGATCCTGAAATTTCCTGATTTGCTGAAAATGCATATCTTGCAGACTTGAAGTACTGCCCCTCATTAAAATGCACCTTAGATTCTTTAAATAATTCCCCCGCTGACGGATCATCAGCATAAGATGAATGTATAAGTGAAAAAGATGCAGCTATTGTGCTTATTAATAATATTAGGACTGTCCTGTTTTTTGTTTTCATCCTTGAAACTTTCTAAAAATGTTTAGAATCGATATCCTAGACCCCCACCAAATTTGTATTTTGAAAACCAGGTGTTTTCGCCCGAGTTGCCAAAGACCATTGCCTGATAAAAGGCGCCCAAAAAATCAAGGCGCACTACCCAGTTTTCTGTTAAGTGATACTGATGACCAGTACCAAAATAAAAAGCTGTAAAGTTTTGAGTAGTGTTTGTTGATGCATCCGAAACACGTATTCTTGTATCAATTGTGCTTTTTATCTGCCCCACACCGCCTTCAAGATACCAGTCAAAATATAGGACTTGATTAAAAACGTTAATTTTTGCATACCATGGCACCCAATGCAAAAGTCCACCAATTTCATTATTGAATTCGCGAATTACAGGAAGCGCGTTTGGTGAGGACTGCTCCAGGGCAAGATAAGTATTATTAACCGAATTAATTCCACCAGAATAAAATACTTCAAGCCCCCAACTTTCTGAAAAATATACAGCACCTCTTAAATCGTAAAAATAAGTGCTTCTATAAGGGTTTGAAAGTCCCACACCGCCAAGTACACTCAAAAAAGGTTTTCCTGCTTTTAAGTACCTTCTGTTTTGCAGAACATAAACTTTTTTATCCGGATCAAGCCAATTAAAATTATATTCAGATTCTGCAGCACTTGCCTCTGAAAACATTTTGTTCTGTAAAACAGACACGAAAATTACAAAAGCTATAAAGCTAACAATAAATCTGGTGTTTGAGTTAATACTACGCACAAATCCGTAAGTTATTTTAGTCTTCATAATGAAAGTTTATCAGTTTTCCTTTGAAAACCGCAAGCTTGAAAACTAATCTAAATAACTATAGCTTTGATTTTAGAGCGTCGCAGCATTGTTTGTAGCTGCATTTTACACAAACCTTGTTTACATTTGCATTTGCTTTTGATCCTGAAACAATACTTTGCGCTTGACTGGCTAAGTCAAAAACTTTTTTATTAATTTCATCCCAATTTAAAAGAGGTACATTAATTTCCTGTGATGAATTTTTAGAAAAATTAACGATAATGCTCTCAGTGTTGTTTCTGGCGCTAGGATCAAGTACCCCAAGAGCCCAAGTATAAATTTCCATTTGTGTCAGATAGGTTTTAAGAAGGTTCTCTTTTGTTTTTTCACTTTGAGTAAATTTAAAATCTATAAGATAAAACTTTTCGTTAGCTTTTATGACACGGTCCATTGCACCCACAATAGTTTCCGCACCTGTGGGAACCTCAAACTGAAGTTCGTTCCAAACATAACTGGAATTATTTTGCGTGAGAGTTGATAATTCAGATTCATTTAGCCATTTTATAACAACAGTTGAGTTAAATCTGTCGCAACCCACTTCATTTTCAAGAACAAGAAGCTCACTAATACTTCCGTTTTCAAGTGCTTTATGGGCTCTTGAACCAATTTCCCAGGCCTCTGGTGTTTCAGTTTTTTGAAGTTTTTCTAACTCAAAGGTTTCATCCCACAGGTTTTCCTCATCACCAGTAACCAGCCGTAAATTTTGGCTACCGTCATCATTGTCAACTTCCACCTGTTTAACTAATTTCAATTCAAATTCTTTTGGGCATTTATTAAG
>CAZQUK010000232.1:0-5973 GCA_964596435.1 uncultured Oligoflexia bacterium | reverse complement strand
TCGTGTATTCAATTATATCCAATACTTCGTGCGCTGAGTTGAGAAATGTGGGTTGGAAAGTACGACTCCACGCTGCGCCCGCACGATAGGCTTTTAAAAACATTTGATGAAATGGTGGGGCGGCAGCTGGTTTATGCTAGTTGTAAGGGGTGATATTTCTGGACTAGGTGGTAAGTGCATGCGTTTGGCAGTTCATAACCACATTAAATAACTAATGAATTTCACCGGGTTACCCTGAACTCTTTTTTTTCAAACCGCCTATTTGTAATGATTAGCAATTCCCGAATATTACACACTTGCAGGTCCGTCAATTACTAACCCATCGAAATCCTTGATTTTTTATCATTGTTAAGACCGCCTGGCGGTTTGTAAAAATCCAATAATAACAAACACTTATACAACCACTTTCCGGGGGTGCGCGTTGACATACTGGACCAAAAAAGTCTATAATTTACATTAAGTAGGACGTTTTATGGAATGGTGTTTTTTAAAAACGCTTAAATACATTTATATCTGGAGACTAGCACTCTTGGTGCTGTTTTGTTTTGCAGTCGCCAGTCAGGGGTGCACAGGTACGACAGAATATATACCACCCACCTCTTCAGAGGCCACTTCTAGTTCTTCTGGTACTTCAGATACTTCTTGCACGGCCGTCAGTTTTGGTGGAATTTCATCGGCTACAGGAATATCCACAACTTCAATACAGCTAAGGTGGACCGCTGCAACAGGTGGTTGCGCCACCATCCTTTATAATATTTATCAAAACGGAACTCTAAAATATGAAACAAACGATACCGCTTACAAGGTTAACGGTCTGACGGCTAATACAACATATTCTTATAAAGTTGTGGCAACTGATGGTACAAGTACTGCTGGTGCATATGTTGCAAAATCTGCAAATACTTTGCCCGCTGGCGGATTAACTTTTGCAGGAATTTCATCAGCAAGTGTTGTAACAAGGGTTGCAACGGGAACCTACAGATACAAACAAGGCGTTAAGGTTCAGTGGAACGTTGCAAGCGATACAAGTGTTGTTGAGTATTATATTTATTCATCCACAACATCAGGTGGACAGGATTTTGATGATGCGTGCTCTGATGAATGTGCCGATGTAAAAGATGTCTCCTGGTCCATACCTGCTTGCTGCTATGTTAGCGACAGGCAAAGTACGTACTTCACCTTTTACGGTTATGAAATCGCAACGAACTACTTCTTTGCTGTAAGAGCAAGCGATGGAACGCTTACTGATCAAAACCTTGTTGAAGAGTATGCACTTACAACTTCAACAATCGATGGCGCCGAGATGGATATTGATGGCGATGGTTTGCTTCCGTATCCGTATGGACCTGATTGTGAAAACGATGGTGACGGAAAAATAGCTTATCTTTGTGGTGGTAACGATTACAATGATGTGGATGCGGGATCATATTCCAGTGGGGCCAGTGGAACCTACTCTTATACCGGTGAGTTTTCAAATGATGGAGACGGTGGTGCAGGAGCAACATATGATCTTACTGCAGGGGATTTTAATGGGGATGGTTATTTAGACTTAGCTACACCAAATTGGAGTAAAACAGTTGATCTTGCGGTTGATGAATATTTTTCTGAAATTGTAACACTTCTTAACGATGGCGATGCAACATTTGATACAACAACTTACACTTATGCTACCACACAAGACACCACAACGAAGGGCCCGTATAGAATAACAACTGCAGATTTTAACGGAGACTTGTGTTTGGATATTGTTGCGCCTTTTTATAACGGTTCCAAGATTAGTTTCCTTAAGGGTAACTGTGATGGAACACACGAAGACTATTCTTACACTACTGAAGACGTAAGCAACCCGTGGGATGCCGCACCACTTGATGTTGATAATGATGGCGATTTTGATTTAGTAGTATCCTCCTACGGAGACGATGGAGTTAAAATATTCTTGAACGATGGGGAAGCAAATTTTACTTATAGTACAATTTTTAGCACAGGAGCAAACACGCGTGATGTATTTGCGGCAGATGTAAACAACGATGGTTATTTAGATATACTTGCAGCCGTTTGGGCTGGAGCCAAATTTAGCGTATATATAAACAATGGTGATGGAACCTTTGCCGCTGCAGATGAATATGCAGTTACATCAACACCGAGTGGAATTTTTGCAGTGGATTTAGATGGAGACTCGTGGCTCGATATTATTGTTACTGATCCTGGTGCAGACACAATACAAACATACATAAATGATGGTGACGGAACTTTTACTGCATCACAAAGTATTGCCCAGATTTGGGATCCAACTAATTTATTTCCGTACGATATTGATGGAGATGGAGATATGGATCTTTATGTAATGAGCGCAGGTGGGGTGAGGTACTACAGGTACGATAATAATGGTTCTGGAACACTAGCGTACGTGGGGTATGGGACCCTCACATCTGCAGCTGCCGGTATATATATTGGATATTTTACTGATGATGGTGTTATGGATGTTTCAATTGGTGCGACGGGTAAGACTATAAAAGTTTGGACGGGAAATTAAAATGGTGCGTTTTTTGATAACAAGGCCAAGCGGCCCGAGTAAATTTAACTTTTTTGAAAATTTTATAAAGGCAAAATTTTATTTTTTTGTGTTGTTTCCAATTATTTTATCTGCATGTACCGGCACAACAGAATACATAGCACCTGTGGCGGCATCATCTGGCACTGGTTCGTCGTCATCATCATCTTCTTCTTGTGTTGCAGTTAGCTTTAATGGGATTTCAAGCGCTCAAGCTGTATCGACAAGTGCAATAAAGCTTACCTGGAGTGCTGCGGCCGGGGGGTGTAGCAGCGTTTTGTATCAGGTATACCAAAATGGGACGATGCTTTACGAAACCAGTGATATTATAATGACCGTTACCGGATTAAGCGCCAATACAACATATTCCTTTAAGGTAGTTGCAACAGATGGAAGCTCAACAGCGGGTGCAACGGTTGCAAAATCCGCAACAACACAGGCTGTTGGGCAAATTACCTTTAACGGTGTTACGGCAGCAGCAACTACAACAAGGCCAACAAGTGGGACTTACAAGTATAAGTATCCAATTAAGGTATCCTGGACAATTGCAGAAGATACAAACGTTGACAGATACTTTATTTACCCTTCAACCACATCGGGTGGCCAGGATTTTGAAGATGCATGCGCCAGTACCTGTTCTGATTCTTTGAGTGTAAATGGAACCTTGCCTGATTGTTGTGTTGTGAGCGGTAGGGCAAATTCATATTTTATTTTTTATGGTTTTGCTGATGCAACCACACGTTATTTTGTTGTAAGAGCCGGGGATGGAACATTCACAGATCAGAATCTAATCGAAGAATCTGTAACGACTGGGGCAAAGTATTACGGGTATGAGATGGACATAAACGGCGATGGTTTACTTCCGTATCCTTATGGGCCCGATTGCGACAATGATGACGATGGTTATTTGAGTTACTGGTGTGGTGGGGTGGATTACCACGATAATGATGCTAGTTCGTATTTAAATGGGGCCATAGGTTGGTCAGGTTCGGAATCGCATCAGTTGGTAGATAAGGATCGCGATATTTTGCATTGTGTGGTTGGAGATTTAAATGGTGACGGTTACGGCGATCTTATTACTTCGGCTGTTACCTCAACCGAGATCATTGTTTTTATGAACGACACAGATTCAACTGGTGGATATGTTAACAATGGTGTTGCACTGGCCGCGTATACTTCGGGTAATTATCCAAGAGAATTAAAAGCTGCAGATTTTGATGGTGATTTATGCCTTGATGTTGCTGTAAATAATTATAATGGTTTCACAACGGATTTTTTTAAGGGTAACTGCGAGGGCGTGCTTGATGGTGCTGTAGAAATTTTTGATTATACAGATGTAAACCCTGTAGGAATGGGTGTTGGCGATGTAGACAACGATGGTGATTTGGACATTGTAAATACATTGTATACTGATAGCACAGTATCGGTGCTATTGAATGATGGAAGTGCAAACTTTACAGAAAGCGCCAGTTATAGTGCAGGCACCAATCCGTATCATGTGTTCTTAGCAGACGTTGACGACGATGGGTACTTAGACATTCTCTCAACAGCTTATAGTGACCATGTGTTTTACGTTTTTATCAACAATGGAGACGGTACATTTGCTGATGGTGTGACGTATTCTACAGGTGCAGCTTCAAATCCAAAGTTTATTTGGGTTACTGATTTGGATGCTGATGGCAATCTTGATGTGTTAACTTCACTTGTTGGTACAGATGCTGCAGCAACAAATTATGGTAATGGTGACGGAACTTTTGGGGCCGTTAATGGTTGGGGTACGCCTAATGCGGTTGTGGATCCATCCCATGTTTTTCCAATAGATCATAACTCAAATGGTTATCCTGCATTGTACACACTCGCATATGGATCAAGAAATGCTGGTGGATATACAAACACTAATGGGACCATAACATCTTCTGGAACTACATATAATGCTTCAGGTACAGTTTATGATGGTGGTGCAAACTGTGTTGGCGATATTACAGGGGACGGTATTATGGACCTTGTCCGTATGGGAAAAGGTGCGGGGACTTCAATTATTACTTCATACGGATACTAAGTATAATTTATGAAAATTATTTAGTAACTACGCCATCGTTTTTTAGCTTTCACCACTTCTTAAAAACAAAAAACACAGCTCCAATTATCATTGCAAATCCAACAATGTAGTTCCACTTTATTTCCTCTTTAAGATAAAGAACCGAAAAAAACATAAAAACAACAATTGTAATTACTTCCTGCATGGTTTTAAGTTGCGCGGCTGTGTAAAAGCTGTGCCCAATTCTGTTGGCAGGTACCTGTAGGCAATATTCAAAAAATGCAATGCCCCAGCTTACTAAAATTACAGTAAATAGGGCCGCAGATTTAAATTTCAGGTGCCCGTACCAGGCCATTGTCATAAAAATGTTAGAAAATAATAATAAAAGTATTGGTAAGAATTTCATATATTCTTTGTTTTTTGTTAAAAGTGGTTCTGATGCGGGTATGAGTTTTTTATCCAGGCAATATCGTCGTTTATCTGTTTTTCTATTTTTTCCATATGTAAAAAAAGTTTATGCGATTTATAAAAAAAAGCAAGGCAACTTGATGTGCGCCCCCCTGCGTTACAATAAAAAACTGGGTACTAAAGTTTATCTTTTTTGGGCAAAATAATGTAAGAGTAACCTTCATGGATTATTTAACTATTATTGTTATTGCTTTTGCACTTTCTTTGGACGCATTTTCCGTATCCATAACGTGTGGGGTTAGACTGCAGTTTTTTGTAATTCGTAAATATCTAAAAATTGCCCTTACATTTGGACTTTTCCAGGCACTAATGCCAATTGGTGGTTTTTTAGTTGGACACCTGGTTCGTGATTATATTTTTACTTTTTCAGCAATGATATCTTTTTTTTTGTTTTTCTTTTTGAGTATCAAAACTTTTTATGAAACTTATAAGCTCAGAGCGTGAGGCATGTCAGTGTACAAATATTTCATGCCTTTTAAGTTTAGGGGTTGCTACAAGCATTGATGCATTTTTAATTGGTTTGGTTATTGCGTTTTATTCCGTTCCATTTTTTATTTCACTGTCAATTATTGGTTTTACCACTTTTGTAATGTCAATGTTTGGGTGTCTTTTGGGTAATAAAGCAAACATACTTCTTAAACAAAAGGCCCAAGTATTGGCGGGAGTTATTCTGCTTGTTCTTGCGTTAAAATCTGTTATTTAATGGTACAAATGGGCTATGCGTCTTTGGCAAAGCCAAGACTGCCCGGCGTGTCAAGTGGCGCTTTGTGTATTATGTGCTTTTTTTAATACTAGTAATTTCTTTTATTCCTTTAGCATAATGAAATACACTTTATGCAAAAAAGAATTTTAATTGTAGATGACTCTCCACTTGTTCATGCAATATACGAGGAACAATTAAAGGGTTTAGATTGTG
>CAZQUK010000231.1:0-5999 GCA_964596435.1 uncultured Oligoflexia bacterium | reverse complement strand
CTAAAAAAATCATAAAAAATGGCAAAAACATAAACACATAAGCCAAATACCTCTGCATGGCTTTTGTTCCAAAACTATCCATCATTGGAGGTAAAAATAAATCCATTATAAACCTAATAATTAAAACAAAAAAAAATAAAAGTGTTACCCAAAGGGGTATTACATAACGACTAAACCAAACACCACAAAGACTAGCCAAAAGAATTAAACCCCAAAATATTTTAGGAGCATAATGAGTAAGCCACCACCCGGAAAATAAAAAAAATAATGCTATTAATAAAAATAAAATGAAAGTTAAAACTACGGCCTTAATTTTATTTGAGCTATATCTAACATCCAGTGGAGCAAGTTTGAAAAACGTGTCAAAATTCATAAAAACACCAAAAAACCACTAAACATCAAAACCACGAGCAAACTTCATATTTGATTTTACTTCGCTTTTGAATAAATTTTCCCATTTACCAACAACCTCATCACCTTTTAATAATTTTTTAATTCTGTCCTTAAAGCGCTTGCCCAAAATTATATTTTCTTCCGCCGTTAAACCAAGAACATTATTCATTAAACGCAAAAGCCCATCTTTATCGCCAATATCAACAAGAAATTCTGAAAATTCTTTTCCAAGCAGATACTGCATACCTTCATTTTTATAACCAATAACCGGCGTACCGCATGCCATGGCTTCAGCGGCCACGAAACAAAAGCTTTCACTATAGCTTGGTAATACAGCCGCACGCGAAGATGTTAAAATATCAAATAGTTCCTTATCGTTTGCCTGTAGTTGATGATTGGTACCCTCTAAAAGTTCTAAATGTCTTAAGCTTGTACCCACTAAACCAGGAACATTTTTTTCAATTGGAATAAGCTCACCTACTGTTTTTAATGAAAGCTTTATATTTTCTTTCTTAAATTGTTGTATGGCCCAAGCAAAATCATTCCACCCCTTTGAAGCTGCAATTTTTCCAACAAATGTAAAATCAAACTTATGTTGAGGCACGCCACTTTGTTCCATAAACGAAGGCTCAAGCGTGTGCGGGATATCTGTGATTGGAATATTTGGAAAACTCATATTCAGAGCTGGGATTAAGCGTGGATTTGGAACAATAAACCCATTTAGTGTATTTAGTATCTTCTTAAATAAGAAACCAATCGGGTGGGTATTTAAAAACATTGGTGTTCTTTCGCCATGTATCCAACCAAAGGTTCTTATGGCGCGAATTTTCAAGACCAAAATAAGCGCACAATCCCTGGTTAAACCTGTAAAATTTTGAGAAATACCCAATAGTGCTACTTGTGGTTTATCATGAAGTGTTGTTCTGAATAATTTAAATATTTGATAGGGCAATTTTAAGGCTCTTGTAAAACTTAAATTTCCCTTTCTTACGTTATCCTGGTGGATCTGTGTATTAAAGGTTGTAACTTTAAAATTCTCAATTTTCTTAAGCAGCATAATAAGCTGCTTTGTTGCTCTTTCAACACCAGCAAGAGGAGGTGGCAGCGGACCAATAGCCAAAACCCTAAGTGGTTCATCCTTGAGTGCAAATGGAATTCCTTCAAATAAAATATCCTGTATTTTAATAGCACAAAGCTTAAAAGTTAAACTTTCTTGATAAATTTTATAACAAAGCTCTGAAAGTGCCCTATACCTTTTGGGGTCCCTTGCAATTTCCAAAATTGTATCCGCAAGCACACTTGGTGTTCCATAATCCTCGTTGGCAAAAACAGCACCGCCTTCAAATGTAAACAGATCGGGAATTCCACCAAACCTTGTTGTTAAAGGAATTATTCCAAAACTCATGGCCTCCAGTAAAGATAAGGGTTGACCCTCATAAGGATTTTGAATTGGAAGTATTAGAAAATCTACAGTTTCAAAAATTTTATGTTTATCAGATTGGTCAACAAACCCAACTAATTTTATTGAACCTGATGTTATTTCTTCTTTGAATTCATTTAAAAATTCACTTTCCTCATCTTCCCTCATCCATAAGCCACCACAAATTAGTGTGACATCTACATTTTTTTTAATTAAAGACCTGACGGTTTCTGCAGCCACCCAAAGACCCTTTGAGCGCATAAGATTACTTAGGAAAAAAAGTGTAAGTGGTTTATTTAGGTTAGGACTGGATTCGTTTATAAATTCATCAAACTTGGCAATACCGTTATTTACGCCAACTGTTGGTAAATTGGCCTCAAGTTTCATTTTTTTAGCATACGTTTCACCTAGACAAATAACATGATCACAGGTTTTAAGAGACGCATAAAGCATTTTTGATTTTATAAAGCCACAGCTCTCAAGTGAATATAACCATTTACATCCATGCAAGTGGGCAACAAGTTTGCATGCAAATATTTTACTGATTTTTGAAACCAAAAAATCTCTAAAAATACCAAAACCTGCTTGAGATGGAGTGAAGTAAACAATAATTTTTTTATTAGAAAACACTTCGCTTAAAAAAGAAAAAAGAAAAGCTAGAACCATTGAAATATCATGAATTAATTTTCTAAAACGAAAGGTTTCAATATCGCCAAATTTACCGCGTGTACCAACCCTAAAAAGCCTTACAGGTACATTTTTTGAGTTAAGATAGTTCATTACCTGTTCTGTAAAAACAGAAACACCATGAACAGGCGGCGGGTAGTTTGAAACAATCCAGACTTCAGTTTTCATAAGCTTAATCTTTTAAAATTCATCCTATATATGTAAAGACGTTTTATATATCGAAAAATACCGATTTAGCATATCAATTACAGTCATACCAGAGCAAAGTACTGGGTTTTCTTGTGGTTGCGCGGCGCGCTACGGCCGTTATTACTTCTCATAAATTTCTACTCAATTAGAATTTTTTAAAGTAGGAAAATATATAAATGAAAACACTTTCGTACAGCGTTTTATTACCAACACTAAACAGACCAGATCTTATAAGAAGATTCTTAAAATCCCTTGAAGTTCAAACGCGCCCCCCAAAAGAGGTTGTGCTGGTTGACCAAAGTGACGACGAAAAAACCAAAGAAGTTTTTCATAACTGGAATCCAATCAATATTGAAAAAAAGTACATGCATATAGTTACAAAATCCCTTCTGCTTTCCAGAAACGCAGCACTTGATAATTGCACCAATACTGATCTTGTTTGTTTTCTTGATGATGATTTGATTCTAAAACCCGATTACTGCGAACACATTATTCATGCTTTTGAAAACGATACCGATGAAAAATATGCCGCAGGAATGGGAACAATTATTGGCTGGGAATACAAGTCAAAACCCTTTCAAACAATTTTTTTTATGCCAAGAGAAGGAAATGGTAAATTTCAACCCGGCGGGGCACCAACATATCCTCACTGGAAAAAAGAATTTACTGAAACTGAATATGTATCTGGGGGTATAACTTTTTACAGAAAAAACATACTTCATAATTTCAGATATGATGAAAAACTTGTCGGCTATGGTTACTGCGACGATTTTGATATTGCATACAGACTATCAAGGCAATACAAACTTTTTTTTGAACCAAAAGCAGAATGTATTCATGAACCACACGCCCCAGGAAAAGAAAAATGGCGCGCCTCGAGAAAATACTGGATTTTAAATATGTATTACCTGGCAAACAAGAACGGACATTCACTTCCTGCTTTTTTTTGGTGTATCTTTGGACATATGTGCAGAGATATTATTTGCAGAGATTTTCTTCGCCTATTAGGTGATTTTGAAGGAATATTTGGTATAATAAATGGTGAGGCCCCAAAACCAGAAAGATAATGAATGAATTCTGATTCTGATAAAAAGAAAATTTTAATTACAGGTGCAAGTGGTCTTTATGGAGCCAACGCCGTAATTGAGGGCAAAAGTAAATATAACATTTTGGGCCTTTACAACCAAAACCTAGTTAGAATTCCTGGAGCTAATTTTGCATCCATAGATTTAACCAAGGCCAAAGACGCACACAAGATAATAAATGAATTTAAACCAAGCGCCATAATACATGCTGCTGCTTGGTCCAATGTTGATGGTTGTGAAGAAAATAAAGATCTAGCTTATAAAACAAATGTTGAAACAACACAAATCCTGTCAAACTATGCCAGGGACAATAATATTAAATTTGTGTTTTTCTCAACTGATGCGTTTTTTGAAGGAGATAAACTATTCACAGAAGAAGATGAGCCACAACCTATAAACTATTATGGTGAAACCAAACTTCTATCAGAGATAGTAATAAAAAATACATGCCCAACAAACCATTTAATAATTCGCACAAACTTTTATGGCTGGAACGCACAAAACAAACTTAGCCTTTCTGAATGGATATTATCAAATATTGCCCAAAAAATGAAAACCCCTCTTTTTTTTGATGTAAAATATTCCCCACTGTATGTACAAGTTCTTTCAAAGGCCATTTTTAATTTAATTGACCTAAATATAACCGGCACCTTTAATATTGCAGGAAGCGAGAGTATTTCCAAACTTGATTTTGGTTTGAAGCTTTTAGAAGAATTCAACCTGGATACCAACCTTGTCGCCCCATCTTTAGTAAAAAGCGCTGGACTTAAAGCCCGAAGATCAAAAGCAATGGCCCTATCAACTTTGAAAATCCAATCCATTTTTCCAACTATGGATTTTTCAATTATGGCCGGCATAAAAGCACAAAAGGCTGATTTAAATAATGGTGTTGTAGATATTCTTAAAAACAAAAAATGGAAGTTTTGGGGGTTAAGGCCAGAGAACTAAAAACCAGTCATATTTCAATTACGTCATCAACCGAATAATCACGTTTGGCTATTTTTCCAATAATTTCCCACATTTTAATTGGTAGCAAACCATTTTCTGGTCTTTTGGTTGTAAGATTTTCTTCAGAAAATGTTTCGCCATTTTTTATAACTTTTTTTGCAACAATACTTTTTCTAACAATATTCTTATTCTTCATTTCTGATTTTGAAACACACTTAACGCCACTTCCAAGCGCAAATTCAATATTTCTAATAGCTCTAACCATGTTTGTTAGTTCAATGGGATCTAATGAAGCTTTATGATCAGGGCCGTTTAGTGTTTTATCCAAGGTGATATGTTTTTCAATAATTTCAGCACCCATCGCAACAGCAGCTATGGGAACAATAATTCCATCAGAATGATCAGACAAACCCGTTTTACATCCATAATGGTTTTTCATATTTACCATTGCATTTAAGTTTATCTCATCAAAAGGGGCCGGATATTCAGAAGTACAATGCAACAAAGAAACCTTCTGTTTTATTATGCTAGATCCTTCTTTAGATTTAAAAGCCTGCATAAATCCAGAAAGAGAAGGTTTTGATTTTATATTTAAATATCCAAATGCCAATACACCTAAGGCTTCGGTTATTTCTTCATTATTACTCATACCTGTTGATAAAATAACATCAGCACCAAGCTTTGCAATTTTTAATAAAAG
The DNA here is from genome assembly GCA_964596435.1 of uncultured Oligoflexia bacterium. Classification (GTDB taxonomy): domain Bacteria; phylum Bdellovibrionota; class UBA1018; order UBA1018; family CAZQUK01; genus CAZQUK01. Next base: position 577 of record CAZQUK010000231.1, on the reverse strand, counting down.
TGGAGCATTAGTCAAATCACCAGAGGAAATTTTAACAGTCTTTAGCCCTAATCTTTTGATTAGCATTTCAGAACAAACGTCACCAAATGGGGTTGATAAAAAGTCAAGATTATAATTACGACAAAAGCTTATAAGCTCTATATGATCATTCTCGCTTAGCTCAAGACTTTTTAGCATTTCAAATTGAGTTTCAGCTTTATCTGTGTTTTTTTTCTGATAATCGGCCTTAGGAGCCGTAAGACTTACAAGATTTTCAGTTTTAAACGTTTGAAATTTAACCGCATTAACGCCAGCTTGATGTGCCGCTGTTATTAAGTTTGTAGCAAATTTGAGTGAACCATTATGATTAACGCCAATCTCAGCAATTATATATGTACTATTGTTTTTCATTCTCAATTTTAAATCCTAAGGTGCTTTTCAAGATTATCAATTGCAGAATTTCCCATAGCTAAAATACCTTCTTCAGACCTGCCGCCAACATGTGGCGTGCAAATAAAATTATTAAGATCTAAAAGTTGAGAATCCTCGGGGGGTTCTACTGCAAAAACATCAAGGGCTGCCCCCGCTAATTTGGTAG
>CAZQUK010000230.1:0-6021 GCA_964596435.1 uncultured Oligoflexia bacterium | reverse complement strand
TTATTCTGATCAGTTCAGCCATGGCTCGATTAAGATTTCGGGGATTAACGTGCATTAACAAACCGTGGGTAAAAACCAAGTCAAAACTCCGGTTGTTAAACGGCAAATTCAAGACGTCGGCCCGAACCAACTTAACCGCTTTTGGCAAACCGCTTTGTGCCAGCAGCTTGGCGGAAATATCCGCGCCGGTCAAAATTTCCGACCTGATCCTCTGCTCGATTAGGAAGTTTAAATTGCGGCCGAAGCCGCAGCCGGCTTCTAAAATTGATCGGGGCCGAAGCTTTTTAATTTGCGCCAGCAGCCAGCGCTGCTGCGGGAAAATCCGGTACTGCCACCGGTCGGCTAAAAATCGGCGGTAAAGCCAACGCCAGTAGAATGATGGTTGCCAACTGACGACTTGTTTGACTAGAATCATAGGCTAAAATACATTAAACCACATTTACCATGAAACCCAATCCCATTGACTGGTCCGGCTCCCGGGCCCTAGTCCAGCAACTATCCCACGCCAAGTTAAAATCTGCCTTGAACCGTTACGGCCGCGGCCAAGTCCTCGACCTCGGCTGCGGCGATAAACCCTATCAGCGATACTGCCGCTCTCAATCTTATCTGGGCATCGACCGGCACGGCGGGGACAAACGCGGCGATTTTTTTAAACTGCACTTGGGTAAAAACTGTGCCGATACCATCATCTGCACCCAAGTCATCGAGCACCTGCCTGACCCGCGCCGCCTGTTTAAACTGGCTTATAAGTTGCTCAAGATTGACAGTCATTTAGTTCTGGCGGCGCCGTTTGTCTGGCCGCTTCATGACGAACCCCGTGACTACTGGCGTTTCAGTCCCTACGGCCTGAAACAGCTTTGCCGGGAAGCGAATTTGACGGTTATCAGCTGTCAGCCGCTGGGCGGCTATTTGGCTTTGATCTGGCAACTGGTGGCTATTCTGCTCGAACGTCCGGCCTACGGCCGAGCTTGGACTAACCGCCTCTACCGGGCTTGCCTAAAATTCTTTTTCTCACTCGTTCAGCCGCTGGTTTACCGCCTCGATCAAATCAAGCCAATCAAGGGTGCGGCCATTGTCTATCTGCTCGTGGCTAAAAAATGACCATGAATGACCAAGACTACTACGAAAATTATTGGCGCCACCGCCTCAAACAGGAGCCGGGGCTTGTCCGGCGAATCCCTTTACGGATTAAACTGGCTTTAAATCACTTACCGCCTTGGCCAGTGGCTATTCTTGACCTAGGCTGCGGCGAAGGCAGTTTGGGTCGGGCGGCCAAAGCGATCAATCCGGGCCACCGCCTCGTTGGCGCCGACATTGCCCCGACCGCGCTTAAACTGGCCCGGTCCGGCTACGACTCGGTTGTCCCGGTCGACTTTGACCACCCCCGTCGGCCAGCTAAACTCAAACAAAAATTTAGCCTCGTCACCGCTCTCGAAGTCGTCGAGCATCTGCGTCACCCTGACCGGCTGCTACAGTTGGCTGCTGCTAGTTTATTGCCTCAAGGCAAGCTCATTCTCTCTTTTCCCAATACCCAGTGGTGGGGGTTTAAGCACGACCGGCCGGCCTATACCGCCGCCGACCATCGGCAATTTTTTAGTTTAAACTCGATCACCAAACTGCTAAACGAACAGGGATTCTGGGTGGAAACAGTTGACGGCATCTACACCCTACCTTGGTACTTCGGCCGCCTGCCCCATCAGCTGCAAAAAATTTTGGGCCAAGTTAAACCCGATTTATTCGGCTATCAGTTAATTTTGGTCTGCCGCAAAAAAAATATATCAACAGTTGTCCATTTAATAAAAGATTATCTCAACCAGTCCGAATCTTGGCTCTTTACCCAAGTGGTCACTTCCCGGGAAACACTACCGCTGGTTTTATCCCGCAACCTGAAAAATCTGGACCAATTTCCCTGTCTGGCCTTAAGCAAATATCCGCTCCTAACCGATAATTTAGGCCCGTCCTTATTTAGAAAAACCACCGCTTTAGTCCAAACGCTGAAAGATCGCTGGCTGGGTGCGGAAAATAAATACTACCGCCGGCTGATCAAGGCAAGCGGCGCGCGGCTGATCCACGCCCACTACGGTCCCACCGGCTGGCAGGCGATCGGCCTCAAACGCCAAACCAAACTGCCGCTGGTGGTCAGTTTTTATGGCGGCGACGCCTACTGGCTGCCAACCAACTTCCCTATTTGGCGACGGCGCTACCTAGATCTTTGGCGCGCGGCCGACTGCCTGATCGTCAAAGGGCCAAAAATGAAACAGCGCCTAGTTGCCTTAGGCTGTCCCAAATCCAAAATAAAAATTATCGACCATGGCGTTGTTTTGACCAAAATTCCCTTTAAGCCCCGGCGCTGGAAGCCGGGTATACCGATCAAGATCCTAACTGCCTGCACCTTGATCGACTATAAAGGTATCAGCCACACGGTTCAGGCGGTGGCCCTTGCCCGTTGGACCCTGCCTCGGCTGCGCTTGACTATCTTCGGCTCCGGCCCGCAGGAAAAAGAAATTAAAGAGTTAATTGATGAATTAAAGCTCAATCAGATGGTTTTTCTCAAACCATTTTTGGCGTGGGAAAAACTGATAAAAGAGTGCGACCATCACCAACTGTTTCTTCACCCCTCCTATACCACACCGGACAATAAGCAGGAAGGCATCCCGACGAGTTTAATTGAACGGGTGGCCGCCGGCTTGCCGGTCATCGCCACGCGCCACGCCGATATTCCCGAAATCGTCAAAAACGGCGTCAATGGTTATTTGGTTCCCCAAAACAACATTGAGGCTTTGGCGGATAAACTCATCACTTTAGTGAACCAACCGGAACGCTGGCCTAAATTCGGCCACAACGGCCGGAAACTGGTGGTCAAAAGTTTCGACGCCGTCAAACAAACCGCCGTCAGAGAGCAGCTATATGCTTCATTAATTGCCGGAAACGCTTCGCATAAGTATGTTCGCTCCGGCAACGCCGCCGTCCGGCGTTAGCAATTTTTTTCCGTTCGGCCTGATGAGTCAAATAATAATTAATTTTTTGAACACAATCTTTTATCCCGTGAAACTCAACCGCTTGTTTATCCGGAACAAACCAGTCGGGGTTGAGCCGGTTAGCCAGCAGCAGCGCCCCGGCCGCAGGGATTTCAAACGAGCGCAGGTTGCCGCCTTGCGGCAAGTGGTCCGGGGACAAGTTTAAACCGATTAGGCTGCGGCAGTAATGCGCACTCACCCGCTTACCCCAAGCTTCGCCGCCGTAAACCGGCTCCAGTTCCGGCAAAATTTTTACTCCCGGCGGCAACCAGCCCCAAACCTTAACTGACACGCCCCGCTGCTTCAGTTGGCTTAAAAACGCTTGCCGGTTGGGTAATAGCGTCCCCACAAAACTCACTTTAATATCCCGCCGGAAATTTTTATTTTTAAAATCAGCCGGGCCGACGGCAGATATCGGCAGGCAAATGACTTTTTTGGCCCCTAGGCTTTCCCACGCTTTAACGTCGGCCGGTTCGTTGACCACAACCAGCCGGGACCAACGGCCAATCTGCCTTTCGTTTGATGATAACATCTTGGGAGCTACCCCGGTAAAAAAAACCGTTTTTTTTACCAACCAAGTCGCCTCCCGGCCGGCAGAGAAAAAAACAAGGTCAGGTTTAAACCGCCGTCTAGCGCTAAACAACTCCAGCGACTTCCAAATTTTTATTGCCGGGAACCGGGAAAGGTTAACTAATTTAACCGTATGACCAAGAGCAGTCAACGCCCGGCGCCACTTAAGATGCGGGTCGTCAGGTTTGGATCGGATCGGGGTGACCAGTAAAATTTTCATGCCAAAGTTTTTTTGAGCTGGTAAATAAACTGGGGAAGAGCGGCCGCTTGGGACGCCACCACCGCCCAACTCGTACCGACTATTCCCCAACGGGCGGTGAGCGGCCAAATCAAAACTATCAAAAAAGCCAACCGCGTCAAACCCATACCCAGTACCGTTTGCGGCTTGCCGGTAGCATCAAACAAAGCCGCCCCGACCGAAGTCACCGGCCGCATGATGCCAAAAATAATAAGCACGTTTAATGCCGGCAGCAGCGGCAGCCAAGCTTCGCCAAAAATTATCTTGACGGTCCAAGGCGACGCTAGCCAAACGGCCAAGGCAAAAGCCAAGCTCAAAATCAGGGTAATGGACAAGGCCTTAACCAATCCCCGTTTAAGTCTGGCTTTGTCTGTCTGAATTTTGGCAAACATCGGGAAAATAATTTGGTAAACTATCCCCGCTCCTTGCGTAGTTGTCAGGTTGGAAATTTTATAAGCGGTTTGGTAGTAAGCCAAACTTCCGGCGCCCAAAATCCGGCCAACCAGCAGGTCGTCACCCTGATCGCCAATATAGGCAGTCAGGGTCCCGGCCGTCACCCACTTACCATAGGTATAAAGTTCTTTGATTTTAGCCAAGCTCACACCGCTCCAATCAAACCGGCTGAAAATGAACGAAAGGATCAGTGCCGCCGCGCCGCCGCTGACCACTCCCAACGGCAGGGCAACAAACGATCTCAGTAAAAGAAGCAGAGGGATTGTCCCGAGCGATTCGGCCACCGAGGCCAGCGCCTGCCACAAAAATTCTTTTTTAAATTCCAAGTTCTTTCTGAATAAAACCACGGCCGGGCTGACAAAGCCTTTAATCAGCGGCGTCAAGGCCACCAAACGTAAACCGTCCGTCAAGCCGGCGTTAAAAAAATCGCTGACCCACGGCGCTATCAGCCACAAAACCGCGGAAATGAGCCAGCCGCGGCCGATGAAAGCAATCCAAGCCGATGACAAATAGCGCTTAGTGTCTTTGGTAGTTTGCACCAAAGCCTGATTGATCCCCGATTCGGTGGCCACTTCGGCCAAACCGTAGGGCAGCATGATCATGCCAAAAGCACCGATTTCCTGTGGCGTCAGGATTCTGATAGCCACAACGATTTTGAGCAAAGAAAAAATCTTAATCACCACTTTAAGTAAGCCCAGCCAAAACGCGCCCTCAAAGCTTTTTTGCATCAAGTGTTTCATCTAAAGTTAAGGACCGCTTTGATAATTTTATTTTGCTCAGTCGCGGTTAAATCCGGAAAAATCGGCAGGAGGACAATCTGCCGCCAAACTTTTTCCGTTACCGGCACTTGATGGGGAAACCGGCTAAACATTTGGTAATAGTGGTTGGGCAGATAGTGGACATTGGCGCTGATCCCCTGCCGGTTTAAATAGTCAATCAGCCGGTCGCGGATTTTTTGATCGACTTTTATCACATAGTTGTGGTGGCTGGACTTAGCCCAAGGTTTAACTTCAGGAATTTTAATCCAGTCTAGTTTTTTAAATTCCAGGTTATAATGTTTAAAAATTAACTTTCTTTTAAAATTATTTTTCTTTAATTTATTAAACTGGACCAGGCCGATCGAAGCGGCAATGTCGTTCATTTGGTATTTGAAACCCAGGTCGGTAACGTCGTATTCCCACTTGCGGGCTTTGGCTTTTTTACCGTAGCGGACCCAGGTTGACGAGGAAATCCCCGACCAAGCCAGGTGCCTGATCCTCTGGGCCAATTTTTGGTCATTGGTCACCACCGTGCCGCCGTCGCCGGTAGTTAAGTTTTTAATCGCCGCGAAAGAAAAACAGCCCAAAAGCCCAAAGCCGCCGACGTGCTTGCCGTAATAATATGAGCCGGTGGCGTGGGCGCAGTCTTCGATCAAAGCGATTCTTTTTTTGCGGCAAACTTTCACCAGGGGCTTTAAATCCGCCGGGTGGCCGCCGTAATGGGTGACGATGATGGCTTTGGTTTTGTTGGTAATTTTTTTGATCACGTCATTGGCGTCGGTCGAGAGCGTGTCCGGATCGACGTCGGCAAACACAATTTTCCCGCCAGCTTGTAAAATCGCCTGATTGGCGGCCACAAACGTGAGTGACGAGCTGATAACTTCATCGCCGGGCCTGATCGTGGTTAGAAGCGATAGGGGTAAAGCGGCGGGAGCCGGGGTTAAAGCGACGGCGTATTTGGGGCCGGGCAGCCGGGCCCTTTTTT
>CAZQUK010000229.1:2540-6035 GCA_964596435.1 uncultured Oligoflexia bacterium | reverse complement strand
ATCCCCAAATGTCCCAACCTTTTTCCCATTAAACTCGGCTCCAACTGCGTCACAACAATCTTCAATTAAAAATAAATTATTTTTTTTACAAAATTCCAACACACTTACTACATCAAAAGGATTACCCAAAGTATGTGCAACAATCACAGCCTTAGTTTTGTCTGATAATGCTTTCTCTAGAAAGTTTACGTCTATCTGGTAAGTTGGTAAATCTACATCAACAAAAACCGGAACGCAGCCATTTTGAATAATTGGATTAACTGTTGTTGGAAAACCCGCGGCAACCGTAATCACTTCATCACCTGGTCGTAGTCGTCTATCTTCAAGAAGAGGAGATGTGAGCGCACTAACTGCTAAAAGATTTGCGCTTGATCCAGAATTGACACTCAGACAAGCCTTATGTCCGAAATACATGGCAAATTTATATTCAAATTTTTGAGCATATCTACCGGACGTTAGCCACATATCTAAAGAGCTATCTACAAGATTCACCAGATCCTGCTCATCCAAAACCTTTCCAGACACTGGAATATAATCCTGACCAGGAATAATGGAATTATTTGCCAAGTTTTTCTTGAAATACTTTCTAGTTAAATCTAATACTTCATTGCGCACAGCATCACACCTATGGGTTTCTTTTATATTTTCTATCCTTATAATCAATAGGAAAATATTGTGCAATTTCTAAGTTTCAAATCACTTCGTGTTTTACTCAATGAAACGTATGCATTAGGATGCAAATAAGGTTTATGAGTAATAATATCGATTTAAGCATAATACTGCCGTCTTATATGGAAGAGGAGAATTTAAGAATACTTTTACCTCGAATTAGACACACCGCAGACGAAATATCCAATAATTACGAAATTATGGTTGTAGATACCGCCTTCCCCATGGATGGCACAAAAGAGGCGTGTTTTGAAAATAATGTAAGCTACCTTAACAGGGAGGGTGGCGATTTCTATGGCGACGCCATTCGAACTGGAATTAACAAGGCAAAAGGCACGCACATTGTTTTTATGGATGCGGACGGGTCTCACTACCCTACATTTATTAAAAACCTTTATGAACATTGTAACAACTATGATGTTGTAATTGCTTCAAGATATATAAAAGGTGGACAAACGGAAAACCCCAAAATTTTAATTCTTTTAAGTAAAATAGTAAATATATGTTATTCACTCGTTCTTGGAATTAAGTGCCAGGATATTTCAAATAGCTTCAAATTATATAGATCAGATTTATTAAAAGATCTTTCACTTAAATGCAAAAATTTTGATATCGTAGAAGAAATACTTTTTAAGATTAATAAAAACATAAAAATTCTTGAAATTCCTTTTAGTTTCAAAAAAAGAATGTTTGGCCAAACCAAAAGAAACCTTGTTGCTTTTACAATCACCTATATTTTTACTCTGATTCGTTTAAGACTGGGGATTTAATATTGTTTTTTTGAAGAGCTTCTCTTTCAATTCTGGAGCGCGTAGGCTCTGCCCAATCACCTATTGGATAATAAAACCGCCCATCGGCCTGTTTTGGAACCGAAAACCTCATCCATTCTAAATTTGTACTAATGCTTTCACAAGTATACTCAGACACATAGTACCCCAAAGATAAATGTAATTTAGAATAAATTGAGTTCTGAATATCAAACACAATAAAATTCATAAGAAACACAACAAAAACCTGTAAAAAAATAAAGATTTTTTTATTGGGTCTTGGAATTAATATTGCGAGTACTGGTAGGTTTGAAATAATATAACCAAGCTCTGATGGAATATAAATAAATACGCCATATACCAGAACCAAAACAAGCAAGAGTTCAGGACAATTCTTTATAAAATTTAACAACTTTTTATATGAATCACGCTTTACAAAGGTCAGTGTAACAAACATAGTCAAGAAACCAACAAACCCCAACACCTTACTAACTGCACTTTTTAGTGCGTCAAAAAAAGCTTGCCTATCAGAATCTGGGGTATGTAGAAGTTCCCAAAATTTAAATTCAACTCGAAGAAGGGTTCCTAGCCACACAAGAAACATTATAATTATTGATGACACAAAAAAACCAAGTGATCTTTTTAAGCCGACTTGTCTGACTGAAATAACTAACAGTGGCAAAAGCCAAAAACAATTTGTAACCCTAAGACCGCCTGCAATTGCAATTAATACAGCACCAAGTGCTAATTCTTTTTTTAAAACACTCAACCAAGCTGCCAAAATAAACACCAAACTAAATATATAATCGCCAACAGTACCTCCTGCTACAATAAATACAGGGTGGACTGCCATAAAACTAAGAACAGGCAGAACAGGCAAGCCAAATCCAAATTGTTTATTATATTCTTTAATGATAAAATAAAACAGGACAATGCAGATTAAAAAAAACATAAAGGCTGCATATTGTACAGCAGCTCCTGTATTAAATATTTTTATTATTAACCCCTGCAAAAGGTCCGTCATTGGAAATAATTTTCCAATTCCATCAACAAAAGTCCCTTCAGATAGAATTCTTTGACCATTGTATTGATGCCTACCGAAATCCCCATCACATCCCCCATTCATTTTTACAATAAGGCAACTCATTACGATAGAAACAAAAATTAAAATATAATAGCTACTGTTTTCAACATTTTTATAAACCCGATTAAATATTTTATTGTTTTCAGTTTTCTCAATAAATTTGTGAATTAACAGTTTCATAAATATTATTTCCTTTATTAAATTCTCGATATTATTTATTTACTCAACGCACTCCAATTTACACACCCTTTTCTGCTTGAATCCAAAAGATGCTCAAGCCTTGTGCACCGTCTAAGATTTCCAATTATGTTATTTTTTTCAAAAGAGCCATTTGATCCGTTTTTAATTAATATTTTGAAATTTTTTGTCTCATCTTTTTCACTTATTAAATTTATATTAAACTCCATATTTTTAGCAGAAGTGTCCATAATAATTACGTCATACTTACTATCTTTATGGCCCTTAACTTTACCCGGCATCCTTACGCCTAGAATAATTGAAGGTAAAATAACTTTTGCAAACCTTTCTTTGCTCCAGTTTACACTCTCTTCAACCATTTCATTATAAACCTCAGGCGCAAAAGATACATAATCAAGCCCCTTAGGGAACCTGAATTTACGATCATTGTATCCATTTGATATGTTCCACGCAAACCTTGCTGCATTAAGCATATTCACTTCTTTTGGGTAAGTACCCCATTCAGTAGAAAAACCTTTGTCAAAATTACGTAAAAAAATAGTTAATAGAAAAAAGCACAAAACAAAACAAATAAACTTGCGCCGACGTGCAACTTGCGTACGAATAAAAAACATAAGCCATAAAAAAGGAACAAAAAGCATAAAAGAATAATAGCTCAAAAGATGAGGCCCAACAGCAAACTGAAAAGGAAACAAAACCCACCATAAAAATATAGATCCACACACTAATAAGCTAAAAGAAAAAAGTATAAAAAACTGACTTGTTTTTGCGAAAAAC
>CAZQUK010000229.1:0-2530 GCA_964596435.1 uncultured Oligoflexia bacterium | reverse complement strand
CCTACCCATTTCTTTTCTTGAAAAAAACAACAACTTTAATCTATTAATAAGTCTTTTTTTATCTGTAATGTAAATTGAAAATGAAAGTAAAAGTGCAGGCACACCAAACGCTACAACATTAAAATTACTCTTAAATATATTTCTAAATGAATTAAATCCAAAACTGAATGTCTCAAAAAATGGGCGGGATGCTTTCTGGGCATAAGTTTCAAATAAATATAAAAACCAATTTTCATTAAAAGCAAAATAAAAATTTAGTGCCAAAACGCTAATACCTACAATAACCCCAAGTAGTAAACAAAAAAACATTTTTAGATACAATTTTCTATCTTTTTTTTGCAAAGCCAACAAAAGCAAAAACAGGCCAGAAACACCTAAAGAAATCCAAAAAAAGAATTCTGTTAATACGCCAAGAATTGATAATAGAACTAAAATTAAACCACTTTTCCACTCCAATCGTCCACTATTACATCCGGAAAGCTTATAAATTAAATAAATCAAATAACAAAAAAATACCGCTGATAATAAATGCACATAACTTTCGCCTGTTATTATTTTTCCCTCCATTATTACCCAAGGGTTGTATAAAACAAGAAGTGAAATTAAAGCTGAAAATAAAAAGCCCAAACCACATAATAAAGTCAGAAACAAAAAAACAATTGCCACACCTAGTACTTGAAAAAACCCCACAAAAAATCTTCCAACCCTAACCGATATATCACCGCCATTTAACCACCAAGTGAGCGCCATTAAATATGGGGTTAAAAAACTATGATCCGCACGCGTTAGCTTTGGGTTAATGCTAACTTCAGATCCACCCGCATAATCACCATTTAAAATAAAATATCTTGCAGGTTTTCCACTATATATTGCTGTTGCCCCAAAAAACGTTTGTGTTGAAATATCACCATCCCATTCACCATGGGGAATTGTATATAGGTCAGAAAGTATCCAAATCAAAAAACCAGCAAATAGCAATAGTAAGGAAAATATAAATTCAAATTTTTTTATTAAACTATGGTTTAAAAACATTATTTATTACCAGTTTATTTAATAATATCCCAACTTAAAGGTGTTCCACGTTTTACAAAACGCATGGCCTTTTTGCCAATAAAATCATAATAATGTTTTACAGGAAGGCCAAGGCCCGGTCGTATTGCCCTGATATTTTTGCTTGTTAACTCTTCACCCTCATTAACATTCTCAACAACATACAAAGACCTTCTAAATTTTAGTGAGTCTACTTCCCTTTTTGTGGGGCCATAGCCAACTTTACCAAGTGATAACCACGAGCGCCTTGTTTCCTCAACCAGAGTTTTAAACTCCAAAGGTTCCATTGAAAAAGCAGCATCCACCCCAACTGACGCGCGCGACAAAGTAAAATGCTTTTCAATAACCCTGGCTCCAAGTGCCACACTTGCAACAGCCACTCCAACATTTAGAGTGTGATCAGAAAGCCCAACTAAAACGTCAAATTTATTGCGCATATCAGGAATTGTTAAAATATTAGACTCCGCAGGATCTGCCGGATACGTGCTTGTGCATTTTAGTAAAATAAGATCCTTACAACCAGCACTTTTTGCTGTCATAACAAGGTCACGAATTTCAGATTCCGTGGCCATCCCTGTCGATGCAATTATAGGCTTACCAGTTGAAGCAATTTTTTTTACCAAGTTCAAATCAGTATTTTCAAAAGAAGCAAGCTTATACACAGGGACATTAAGACTTTCTAAAAAATCCACAGCAGTTTCATCAAACGGTGTGCTAAATGGAACTAAACCAAGTTTTCTTGCGCGCTCAAATATTGGTTTGTGCCATTCCCATGGGGTATGTGCCAGTTCATATAACTCATAAAGAGATTTTCCATACCAAAGGCTCTTTGGGTCATCTATAAAAAATTCCCCTTCTTTAAGATCAATTGTCATTGTATCTGCAGTATAAGTTTGAATTTTAATAGCATGCGCACCTGAGGCGGCTGCGGCCTCAACTATTTCAAGTGCCCTATCAAGAGACTGATTATGATTGCCAGACATTTCTGCAATAATAAATGGCTCAAAATTTGCGCCTATTTTCCTGCCTTCAATAATTATTTCATGTTCTTTCATTTTACCACCAAGGACTCTTTGTGTGTTAACCATTCTCGCTTCATCATTCCAAAGCGAAACACACTAATGCGTTTTCCGTTTCTTAATATTTGCTCCTTAAATTCACCCTCATCCTTAAATCCAAGTTTCTTGTGATACCTAAGGCTCCCTTCGTTATCTGCTAAAACTTCAGCGCATATTTTTTCAATTCCAAAATTTTCAAATGCGTAATTAATGGCCAAAAGCCCCATCGGCGTTCCTAAACCTCGCACATCGGTCTTTCCAATGTAAAACCCCCAAAAGGCCAACTTATTTTTATTATCTATATCCATAAACCCAACCACACCGGTGGGTTCTTCATCACATAAAAAAATAAAATATTTTTTTGTTGAATCTGAAAGTACTTTACCAAACCAGGCATAGTGCTCATCTTTTGAAATCTCTTG